>NZ_JBWLUT010000115.1:0-11198 GCF_056504575.1 Blautia sp. CGZ-1-C1 | reverse complement strand
CCATTGGCAACGCAAATGCTTTCGAGTTGTCAGTATCATCCTCACCTACAGTGTGGGAAATCCCGGCGATGGTGATGAGCTTTTGCGGACTGCCAGTCATCTATTTTCTGTTTTAGTTCAACTGTTCTCTTAGCCTCTTCGGGATCTTTGCCATCCAGATTTATATCTGCCATCATTTCACCATATGCAGTGCGGACGTTTGCAAGATCTGTTGATTCGCGGCTTCGTTCCACATATTTTGTGTAAGAAGGTGCCAGAAGTCCGACAAGAATTGCCAGGATTGCGACCACGACTACAAGCTCAACCAGGGTAAAGCCTTTATCTCTTTTTTGCATGTATTTTACCTGTAAATAAAAATGTTAAATAATAGTTATGCTAGAGCGTGTTTCAAAAATCATTCCCGCAATCTGCACGCCCCACTTTGCGGTATATTTTGCCCGAATTCAGTTGCCGTAGCCCGCTACGGCGCCTTCATCCGGACAAAATCTACCGCAAATTGTGACGCACATCTTGCAGAAAGCTTTTTTCAAACACGCTACTAGGGAGTAAAATATATACTTTACCCCTTAAGCTTTTTAGAATGATAGCACAGAATCTGTTACTGTGCAATATTTGCAGAAAAAATATTGTTACTGTTCACTGGTAATATTCCGCGAGGTGTTTTTTGTGAGCGAAGGTCACAGAAAACCCGAGACATACCGCGCGAATTTATGGCGACTAGCATAAATTAAGTTCGCGAAGCAAACGATACTCCTTGGGCTTTGCACAAGGAGGTTCATATTTCCTGCATCGCGAAGCGTGTTGCTGTGAACGGAGTGAACAGTAACAAAATATTTCTTTACAGATACAGGGCAATCGTATGGATCATTTTTTTTACATCCAGTGGTTTGGCCAGATGTGCGTTCATACCACAGTCCAGTGCATGGCGTACATCCTCTGCAAAAGCATTAGCGGTCAGTGCGATGATGGGAATGGAAGAAGCATCCGTCCTGTCAAGCTTCCGGATCTGGCGTGTGGCCTCGTATCCGTCCATCAGAGGCATCATAATATCCATAAGTATCACATCAAATGTCCCCTCGGGGTGACGGGAGAAAAGTTTTACAGCTTCCCTGCCATTGGATACTGCAGTTACCACAGCACCTTCCTCTTCAAGGAGTACCTGTGCCACTTCTCTGTTTATTTCATTATCCTCCGCCAGCAGGATCTTTATGCCCTGAATGGAGTTTCGCTCAGCTTCTGGCTCAGAAGAGATATCCGTTTCTTCTGCCTTTTCAAATGGCAGAGTGATCACAAAAGTACTTCCGATACCCGGAGTACTGGAAATCTCAATGGTACCACCCATCTGTTCAAATAGCGCTTTGGCAATGCTCATACCCAGTCCGGTGCCATGATATACACTTCGGGCATCCGTATTCTCCTGAGTAAAGGGTTCAAAGATCTTCTCCAGATATTCTCTGCTGATGCCGATTCCCGTATCAGAGATCGTCCATCTGCAGACCAGCTTATGATCATGGGAAGGGAGAGCATGGATCTCCGTATGGATCGCCCCATTTTCTCTGTTGTATTTGATACAGTTACTGTAAATATTCATCATGGCACGACGGAGGTGCAGAGGGCTGCCGTATACAAAGGGATGTTCGTATATCTCCGGTGCGATATGAACGGTGAAATCAATGCCGTTTTTCTGTGCTTGCATATCAATCAGCATCTGTGTCTCTTTTTCATATTTGATCAGATCAAAAGGTTCATGGTTGAGTACAAGTCCGCCCTCCTCAATCTTGGACATATCCAGTACATCATTGATAAGAGAGAGCAGATGACTGGCTGAAATGAATGCTTTTTCACGATTACTTTTCAGGAATCCGATATCATTTTCGTGCTTTTTATCAATTTCCAGCAGACCAATGATTCCATTCAGCGGCGTACGCATATCGTGGGACATACGGGAAAGGAAATTGGATTTCTCTGCATTGGCACGTTCGGCAGTATCAAGAGCTTCTTTGAGAAGCTTCTGGTGTCTGATTTCTGATTCCACCACATCGTCCACATTCAAAAATCCCAGAACAATGATACCGGAGTCTTCGTTTTTGATAAAGCGGAACTGATAGTAATGGATACCATCCCTGTCATTTATCCGGTAATTTCCCTTGTATTCGGACTGACCGGACAAAACACTCATTACATTACCCAGTTCCAGTGATTCTTCCAGCATTGTACGGTCATCCGGATATACACGCTGTTGGATATAGTCTGAGAGGAAAAGATCATAGGGGTATGTATTGCTGTGTTTTTTGTCCGGATCAGGGACATCGTGGTCTTCCTGCTTGATCACAGAGAGAGTTTTTTCTCTGGGGTTGATCAGGTATACGTTCAGGTAGTTGCTGCTCAGTGTCTGGACAATACTTACCTGTGTCTCATAGGCTTCCTGTGTTCTGGTGACATCCTCACCGTAAAGGATTGCTTCCAGATGATTATTGGAAGGATTGAGCAGCAGTCTTGCCACATATTTGGAAAGCCTGATTATATCGTCATCGTAGAGACAGCGGGAAACCCTGGTGACTTCCACCTGACCGTCCTCGTAGCTTTTCATCAGGGAACAGCGGCAAAATGCGTTGATAAAATCGTTTCTGTCCTTTAATACCGGTATAAAAACAGCAGTCTCTGCAATAAAATGGTCAATGGAAGCGTCAGCATCCATCTTATAGGCCAGGGCAGAGGTGCCTCCGATCTTCAGAATCTTATCATCTGTAAGGTCGAGATGAAAGTAGCCGGCAGCATGGGTAATGGATGCCAGAAGAGAGTGGAGCTGATTTTCATAAATTTTGCGTGCTGTCACATCATTGTCTTCACAGGCTACTGCAATTACGAAATCCCGATAGTCATCGGCGTTTCCGTTTCTGGCAATGAGCAGATAATAGTAATGGACAGTATCTGTGACAACCCTGAAATGGAATTTGAAAGAGGCTTCCTGAGAAAGTCTTTCCAGCAGGGTTTCATAATTCAGGTGTCTGGACACATAGGAACGCTCATCCGGATGAATATATTTCTGGATGAGAAAATTAAATGACAGCTTATAGTCTGAATTATCTTTAATATCGAGATCCGCAAAAGCATCAGTAAATCTGGAACGATATACGGATATTTTCCCGGTTTACGCCATAAACAGACATGTAGTCAGAAGCAAGCAGGTTGATGGCACCCAGCAGACGGAGAGAGTTCTCACCTGTGGGAATAGACTTTGACAGGCTTTCTCCTTCGGCTACTGTGCTGAATACAAGTGCATGTCCTCTGCTGCCGTCGGGCTGTACCGTCTCTACTGCATCAACTGTCTCATAAATATGGCGGATCGGATCTAGGTAAGTCTTTGGTCCCTGTATTCCCAGTGCTACAGGGCAGGGCGGGCATGGGGAATCAAGCCCCATAAGTGCCTTATAGCATTTCACTCCCGGCTGGAGATTGGGGTACAGTTGTTTGGCAGTGTCGTTATAGCTTAGGATATTATAGTCTTTGTCTATGCTGTAATATCCGGATGAGTGTGTGTTCATAATTTGTACTCCTGGTGTTTAGTGCTTTACAGTATACTCTTTTTACCAAAGAATAGCAATGATAATGGACGAATTTGTAAAGGTTGTACAATGTTTGTAACTGTTCACACATCACTACTGTGAACGGAGTAAACAGTAACAATGTTTCTGATGTCTGCGCACGATTCCCAGGTTAAAATCCTGTCTGCCGTTTGCTACACTGATATCATATATCCGAGAAAGCTCTGACGGTCGCCTGATCGATTCTAATGCCCTGTATGAGGGTATATGTCAATTATATGATTGACGTATTTCCTAAACAAAAGTATACTGATGTTTATCAGAAGGACAGGGGTAGCAAGTATGGGATATACGACAATTACATTTATGATATTTATGCTGCTGGTAACAGCAGCATATTATATGTTTCCTGTAAAAAAATATCAATGGACCGTATTACTGGTTGCCAGTTATATTTTTTATTTATGGGCAAGCTGGAAATATGCTGCTTTTCTTTTATTTACTACATTTACAGTTTATTTTGCAGCACTTATTATGTATAAAAACAGCAAAACAGCGAAAGAAACGATAGTTCTTCATAGCGGAGAATGGGATCGGGAACAGAAAAAGCAGTACAAAGAGGAAATGAAAAGGAAGAGAAGAAAAGTTCTGATCATGGTACTTGTGCTGAATTTTGGGATACTTATATTCTTAAAATATTTTAATTTGTTTGCCGGAGGAATGAACAGTTTTCTTGAAAAATCAGGAATGACTGGTCCGATTCCAATATTGCATCTGGCATTGCCGTTAGGGATTTCTTTTTATACCTTTCAGTCTATCGGATATTTGATTGATGTTTACAGAGAAAAATTTGAACCAGAAAGAAATCCGGCAAAATATGCATTGTTTGTATCATTTTTTCCACAGCTCATTCAAGGCCCGATCAGCTTTTATGATCAGCTGGCGCATCAGCTTTATGCAGAACGAAATTTTTCTTATAAAAATCTAAAACATGGTACACTTTTGATTCTTTGGGGATATTTCAAAAAAATGGTGATCGCAGACAGGGCAGTCAGCCTGATCCAAATGGTTGCACCAGATTATATGCAGTATAATGGAACTGTTATTTTTATAACAGTTTTGGTCTATGCATTACAATTATATGCGGATTTTTCAGGTGGAATCGATATATCCAGAGGATTTGCAGAAATCCTGGGGATTGAAATGGCTGAGAACTTCTGCAGACCATATTTTGCAGTAAGTATTAACGATTATTGGAGACGTTGGCATATTACATTAGGCGCATGGATGAAGAATTATGTGTTTTATTCTCTTGCAATGTCAAAACGTTTTTTTAAAATGGGTAAAAACCTGAAACAAAAATATGGTGATCATGCGATCGGAGCGCATATCGCAAAAGTGCTTCCGGCAGGAATTGCTTCTTTTATCACTTTCTTACTTGTGGGAATCTGGCATGGGGCAAATATGAAATATGTTGCCTTTGGTGTTTGGAATGGCAGCGTGATCCTGTTATCTGTTTTGATGCAGCCATTATTTAATAAAGCAATTGCCGGTCTGCATATTCAGACTCAAAAAACGTCATGGCGTATTTTTCAAATATTACGGACATTTTTGATCGTACTGATAGGATATATGTTTGACATAGGCAATAATTTTTCTGCTGCAATAGATATGCTGGGACGTTGTGTTATGGATTTCAGTTTTGATATAACTCAGATCATAGAGCAGATTACGTCGTGCGGTATGACATTGTATGATTATATGCTGCTTATATTTATGACTGTTTTGATCTTTTATGTCAGTCTGATACAGGAACGTCATTCTGACACAACAATACGGAAGCTTTTGGAGGAGAAATATCCAAAATTTCAGTGGATCGTATTATTTGCAGGGCTTCTCAGCATTGCCATATTTGGAATGTACGGACCTGGATGCAGTGCAGCAGAATTTGTGTATATGCAGTTCTAGAGCGTGTTTGAAAAATGCCTTTAGTTAATAAGACAGATAGGACATATGATGAAAAAAAGAATTTTAAAACTAAGTTGCTTTGGTTTGATATTTATGTTATTCCTAAGTGGAGCAGCCGGATTTCTTAAGGTGAACAGTTTACCGGACAGTGTGCGTATCAAGGGATTTTATCTGGAACCCAAAGATAGTCTGAATATGGTAACGATTGGAGCAAGTGAGACTTATACGGCAATAGCACCAGGCTTGCTCTGGAAAGAGTTCGGATTTACCAGTTATAATTATTCGGTGGCCGGAAGTCCGATCTCAATAGTAAAATCACAGGTTAAGGAGATTCTGGCTAACCAGGATCCAAAAGTAATTGTGATAGAGATTAACGGGACATTGCAGGATGATGAATATCAGATAAATGAAAAACGATTGAGAAAGTACATAGATAATATTCCATGGTCAGTAAATAAGATAAACACAATTAAGGAGATAGTACCCGAAGATCAGCAGACAGAGTATTTCATACCTTTTTTAAAGTATCATTCAAACTGGCAGAGTCTGGATTTGTGCATAGCTAATTTTTACCTTCAGTCACGTATGATGCTGGAAGGCAGCAGCCGACTGAAGGGATTTCAGACAATATCCGGAGCAGAAGAAACAAAAAGTAAAGTAATAGATGTGAAGGGCGATACCTCAGTACTTCCTTTGTCTGAAAAGGCAGAATATTATCTGCGCGATCTTCTTCAGTATTTAAAAGATGAAGGAATTGACAATGTTCTGTTCATGCGCACACCGCACAGAATTACAAAAAAGAGTTATCCATTTTATCAAAGAGCAAATGAAGCGGAAAAGATTATCAAAGAATATGGATTTCCCTATGTGAACTTTGAAACACAAAAGGATGAAATCGGACTGAGCATGATGGATGATTTTTATAATAATCATCATCTGAATCTGTATGGACAGAAAAAGTTTACGAATTATTTTGGAAACTATATGGTAGAACATTATGATCTGAAGGATAGTGTGCATTTAGAAAAGGTTATAAAAGAATGGGATAAAACCGCAGAGGATACAGAGGATTGTCTGGAATATGTAGAAACCATGATAGAAGATAAAAACAGAAGTATTATTAATGAAGGATGGAAAGAAGCCAGGAGATTACACCTGACAACAGAGGAGTAATATGGGGAAAGGAATTGAACGGTATGGCTACTGATGAAGAGCTTTATGGGCAATATCTGAGCGGTGACGAGACAGGACTTGAACTATTGATAAAAAAATACGGCGATCCATTGACCTTATACATCGATGGTTATCTGCATGACGTCCATGAAGCGGAGGACTTAATGATGGAAACCTTTTCCTGGCTGTTTACGAAAAAGCCCCGCATCCGGGATGGATGTTTTAAGGCTTATCTCTATAAAGCAGCGCGTCACATGGCATTACGCCACAAAAGCAGACGGCGGATTATCTTCAGTCTTGACGACCTGACCAGAGAACCGGAGGCACAAACGTTGGTGGAGGAAGTCGTCCGCACAAAGGAACGAAATCAGATCCTACATCTCTGCATGGACGAGTTAAATCCAGATTATCGGGAAGCTCTTTATCTGACCTATTTTGAGGGTATGAGCTATCAACAGGCTGCTAAGGTCATGGGAAAAAGTGTGAAGCAGATCACAAATATGGTGTACCGGGGAAAAGAGCGTTTACGTGGATTATTGCAACGGGAGGGTATTACAGATGTTGAAAAATGAGGAACGGATTGCTGAGGTAAAACGGCGTATTGGGGAAAAAGAACGACAGCAGAGACTGCGGCACAGACGGATTGTCTCCGCATTCTGCATAGCGGCATGCCTTGCAGTAATCGTTGGGGTTTCCTTTGTTATGCCAGGTATTGTCGGACAGATTGCGCCCGGTACTTCTTCTGGATTTGAAACGGCAGCAACAATTTTAGGCGGCGGTACTGCGTTGGGATATATGGTGATCGGACTGCTGGCTTTTATTCTCGGCGTTTGCGTGACTATTCTGTGCTTCCGCATCCGCCAGCTGAACAAAGAGGAGCAGACGGAGGAACAAAAGGAGGACAATGAGGATGGAGCTGTTCAGTAACCTTTTTCAATTTGCTGTTACCCTGGTGGGCTTTTGTCTGAGTGGTATCTGGTATCTGAAAGATCGAAAACAGACCTGTTTCCTGCTGACCTGCTTTTACGGATGCTTTGCCCTCGGCTCTCTTTACTGGACGCTGTATCTGCTTCTGTTTTCTGAAACACCGCAGGTCTTTTATGTGTCAGAGTTCGGCTGGGTAGCCAGTGTGATTTTCCTTTATCTTCTGCAATACACCCTTTCTTCTGCCGGGGAAAGAAGATTTTTGACACGAAAAGCCCTGATTGCCCCTTTGATTGGCATTCCGCTTTGTGTGTTTTACTGCACCTTTGGGGATGTTCTCTCCAATCTGCTCTGGTGTGGCATGATGATCGTTGTTTCTTATCATTCCATTCGGGGTCTTGCTTATGCACAGATACAGACGGGAACAGCGTGTAAGATGCGGTATTTCCACATTGGGGTACTGTGCTATGTGGCGGTGGAGTATGTTCTTTGGATCTCTGGCTGCCTGTGGCCGGGCTATTCCATTTCCGCTCCCTATTGCTGGTTTGATCTTTTGCTTACAGGCAGCCTGTTTGCGCTGCTCCCGGCCACAGGAAAGGCGGTGCAGGCATGACATATATTGAAAATGTATTTCTTTGCATGGCTTCGCCCCTGCTGATTGCCGCGCTGTGTATGGGAAAGCGGCAGAGAAAATTCTTTCTGTTTTGCTTTGCCGGGATGGGTGCATGTCTGCTTTCCGCATACATCAACACCTTTTTCGCTGCGCTTTATAAAGCGGACACCTTTGCAGCTACCACAGAGATCGCCCCGGTGGTGGAGGAAGTGATGAAACTTCTGCCATTGCTCTTTTATCTGCTGATATTTGAGCCAAAAGCGGAGCGAATCAAAAATGCCGCTGTGATCACAGCTCTTTCCTTTGCCACATTTGAGAATGTCTGCTATCTGATTCAAAACGGAGCCGGTCATTTTTCTTTTATTTTCTTCCGGGGTATTGGAACAGGAGCCATGCATGTGATCTGTGGAGCCATTGTCGGCGGCGGCCTTGCATATGTGTGGCAGAGAACATGGCCGCAGACATCGCCGGAACCTGCGGCCTGCTGGGAGCGGCAATCACCTTTCATGCAATTTATAATCTCCTGATCGCCTACGGCGGTGCAGCACAGTATATTGCTTATCTGCTGCCTGTACTTATCCTGACAGCGGGAAAACTGATTTTCCGCAGTTCGATACAATAATATAACCTGATTTTCCGCTTTTGGGAGCTGTTTCGGCAGCTCTCAAATTTTTTTTGAAAAAATTTGATTTTCAGGTGAGAGTTTTTCGCTTTTTTTGTACCTATATAAGTGAAAGGACTTTTTAAGACTGTTTTTTGTGGAAGGAGGTTGGAAGGCATGTACGATACCGAAAACGCGTATCGAATTGGTAAAAAAGCGAATGCATGAATACCACCGCCGCCAGGAGCGGCGCACAGTCTGCCGGCTGTCTGTTCTGTGTACCCTGCTGTTCCTGTCTCTCGTGGGGGCAATGGGGATAATGCAAAGTCAAGCCAATAAACGCCACGGGAATGTACGGCGCAATCCTGCTGCATGAGGACGTGCAGGCGGTTATGTGTTGGTGGCTGTCATTTCCTTTACTGTGGCAGTCGTGATTACCGCATTATGTATCAAATTCAGAAACAGAGGACAAAAGAGTCAAGACGCAGAAGATCATGTATAAAGAAAGGAAGAGGTGAAAAGTATGAGGAAAAAATTATTGGCCGGGATGCTGGCACTTGCACTGTGTTCTACAAATATGCCCCCCCAGACCATATTTGCGGAAGAATTTACTTCCGGAAATCAGGATGTAGTGTCTGAGGAAGAAACTCCGGAGATTTTTACCAATGAAGAGCAGGAAGCGGAAGGAGAGACAGATGAGGAACTGTCTGTATTCAGTTCAGAAGAGGTTCCTGAATTTAATGATGCCCCCGATGAGGCAATGGCTGCTGCGGAAAATGAACAAGCTGGAGAAATTGATTTAGCTGATAACGATAAGGTTATAAACGGAGTTTATACTATAAGGTCGGCAGGAGATCACAAATTCACATGTAGCCGGGAAACAGGAAATAGAATTGTGGTTGATGGAGGGAATACTTCAGAGCAAGACAACATCAACATTTATCTTAATAAAGTAAATATCAATACATCTACTGGTCCGGCACTGCGAATAAATGTTAATGTTAAAGCTACAGTCACTATCTATTTAACAGGCACAAATAATCTTATAGCAAAGAATACATGGTATGCCGGTTTACAGAAAGCTAACACAGCTTCGCTTATAATAACAACCAAGGTTTTAGACCCTACTGCAGGAATCTTAAATGCTCATGGTAGTAGCGATGGGGATGGCGCCGGAATTGGTGGCAGTAATATTACTATTAATAGTTGTTCTGTAATTGCTAGTTCTAAGTATGGTGCTGGAATTGGTGGCAACAAGCAAGGCGCTGGCAGTAATATTACCATTAATAGTGCTTCTGTAACTGCTAGTTCTACGGATGGTGCCGGAATTGGTGGCGGCCTTTACGGCGATGGCAGTGATATTATCATTAATAGTAGTTCTGTAACTGCTAGTTCTACGAATGGTGCCGGAATTGGTGGCGGCGAAGGAAATTCTTGCAGTGATATTACCATTAATAATAGTTCTGTAACTGCTAGTTCTACGAATGGTGCCGGAATTGGTGGCGGCAAGGGAGGCGCTGGCAGTAATAATATTACCATTAATGGCGGCTCGGTAAAAGCCTCTTCTGTATCCGGTTCCCCAACAAACGAAGGGAAAGAGGTTTATTGTTGTACTATTGAAAATCCCGAAAATGCGAACGTAACAATCAAAACTGGAACAGGTTCTAGGGTATGGGATTGGAAGCCTGTAAACCATTCCTCTCTCGACCCTGATGACACTAATCTGTATGTTTGGCTGCCCAAGCTCGAAGACAATTCTACAAAAAGCAATTATATGATTACACTTAACCCAGAAAATGGTTCAGAATCTCGAACACGGAATTATTCATTCGACACCGTTACCAACACATTTAAAGCTGCTCAAGCTGTTAATGATTTTATATTTAAGTCCCCTGTAAATCTTACTTACAATGGTCAGCCTAAAGAAGCCTCATTAGAGTTTAAATTTAAACCTACACACGAAAATGACAGAACAATCTTATTGAAATATTATAAAGGTAAATACGAAAATATCAAAGATAACATTGATACAATCGAACCGCTCCAAGGTGCTCCTGTAAATGCAGGCACATATACCGTAAAGGCTGAGATAGGGGAAAGTAAATCCTATTTTGAACATAAAGGATTAGTAAGTTCAGAATGGACATTTACTATAAAAAAAGCTTCTGTAGCACCAGGAGCAGATTTTAATAAAACTTCTATATCCGTTCTATGGTCCTGTAAAAAGATCAGAGACATTACCAATCCTTTTTCGGCTGACTGGAAATGGGATAACGATGTTAATCCTGATCAGGAATTACAAGTTGGAAAACCCATTACAGCTACCGCAATTTACAATGGCGACGATAAGGGGAATTACGAAAAAGAATCTATT
>NZ_JBWLUT010000114.1:0-9548 GCF_056504575.1 Blautia sp. CGZ-1-C1 | reverse complement strand
AAACAGGGCAGATCTTCCGCAGTTTCGATACAATAATATAGCTTGATTTTCCGCTTTTGAGAGCTGTTTCGACAGCTCTCAAATTTTTTTAAAAAAATTTTATTTTCAGGTGAGAGTTTTTCGCTTTTTTGTACCTATATAAGTGAAAGACTTTTTAGACCTGTTTTTTTGAAAGGAGGATGGAAGACATGTATGATACAGAAAAGCGTATCGAATTGGTAAAAAAGCGAATGCATGAATACCACCGCCGCCAGGAGCGGCGCACAGTCTGCCGGCTGTCTGTTCTGTGTACCCTGTTATTCCTGTCTCTCGTGGGAACAATGGGGATAATGCACAGCCAGCCAATAGACATCACGGGAATGTACGGCGCAATCCTGATGCATGAGGACGCAGGCGGTTATGTGTTGGTGGCTGTCATTTCCTTTACTGTGGCAGTCGTGATTACCGCATTATGTATCAAATTCAGAAAAAAAGGACAAAAGAGTCAAGATGCAGAAGATTATGTTTGAAGAAAGGAAAGGTGTAAAGTATGAGAAAAAAGTGTTTCAAAAAAACTATTTCATTGGCATTATGTATCGTCATGTCTGTAACGATGACGGGAACTCCGGTATTGGCAGACGCTTTTACAGATGGCAGCCAGTCGATAATTTCCGAGAACGCAGAGATTCCGACAGTTGATGTGGAGTCTGCTACGAACTGCGGAGATGTAGCCAGTACAGAGGAAAACCTGACAGAGCCTGCGCTCTTGTCGGAAACGGAAGAAAAGTTTGACAATCCGGAATATGCAGAATTTTCCGGCGGGAATGATGCAGAAGTTGTCAGCGAGTTTTCCGATGACAGCGTTCCGGCTGCACAGACAGGAGGAAATAATGTTGTTTACCTGGATTCGAGGTCAGGAAATGATACAAATGATGGAAGCAGTGTAGAAAATGCCGTAGGGACTCTTGCGAAGGCTATAGCGATTGCCAATGGTGGAATTATCTATCTGCTTAATCCTATAGACATCAATGAAAATGTCACTCTGGAGAATGTGACACTTCGTCCGGGAAGAAGCACTATGTCACATATGCTGTATATACGGGGTGATGTAACGTTACAAAATATAATAATAAATAATATAACACCGGATGGTACGCCTTGCCAGTTCTCTGCTGATCCTATTGAGGTGGCAGGAACGTTGACTATAAAGGATGGCACTGAGATTGGACCGTTCCCGGGAAAAAGTTGTATTTATGCATTACCACATAGTACTGTAAATCTGAATGGTGGTGAAATCCAGGGAGATAAGCAGAACATAGTTGAGCGTGGCGGTGGAATATATGCGTTTAATGCAATTGTCAATGTGAATGGAGGTATAATCAGTGGACATAGTGCAACGTATGGCGGTGGAATATGTGCGATAGAATCAAATGTAAGTTTAAAAGGAGGCAGCATTGCTGGTAATAAAAGTGGACGGGGCTCAGGTGTCTACTTGGATATGTCTAACTTGTTTATGATAGAAGAAAATGGGAAAAGCTGCCAGATCACCCAAAATACAGTAACAAAAGAACCTTCTTCTAAAGATATGCACGGCGAAGGTGGCGGAATTTATCTGGTTTATTCTAAAGCAGAAATTTCATCTGGAACCATCAATGAAAATACAGCCATTGCAACAGCTCCTGACGAATACGGTAATGTCTTTGGCGGATTAGGTGGTGCAATTTCAGCAAAGTATTCAGAAGTAACCATCAAAGGAGATGCAGAAATCTGTAATAACAGTGCGGGTTACCGTGGAGGTGCGATATACACAGAGGGAACGAAAGATAATCGTTGTCTGCTTAATATAGAAGGTGGAACTATCAGCGGCAATCATGTGAATGGAAGCGGAGCCGGTATTTTCGCTCTATGTTCTAAGGGAATCAAACATAATATGGATGTGATATTTTGTGAGCGTAAGGAGTGGATAGGAATTGAAGAAAGGAGTTCAGCATGAGAAGAAAAAAAGATAAAAGCAATGGCATTACTGCTTTGTATGAAAGACTGTCTCGTGATGACGATAATGCTGGAGAGAGTAACAGTATCGTTCATCAAAAGCAAATGCTTGAAGATTATGCTATAAAACATGGTTTTACGAATCTTGTTCATTTTACCGATGATGGTTGGAGTGGAGCGACCTTTGACAGACCTTCATGGAACAGACTTGTTGAAGGTGTTAAAAACGGAGAAATCACTGCCTGTATCTGCAAAGATATGTCCAGAATCGGCAGAGACCATTTGCAAGTAGGTTTTTTCACTGACATTCTGTTTAGAGAAAAGGAAGTTCGATTTATAGCAATCAATAATGGTATTGACAGTGACCGTCAAGAAACCAGTGAGTTTGCCCCTTTTCTGAATATTATGAATGAGTGGTTTGTCAGGGACACAAGTAAGAAAATTAAAGCTGTACTGAAATCCAGAGGTTCTTCCGGCAACGCTCATACAAGTAATATCCCACCATACGGCTATTTGAAAGACCCCGAAAACCCCGACCATTGGATTATTGATGAAGAAGCTGCCGAAGTAGTCCGCAGAATTTATCGCATGACTATTGAGGGAAAAGGACCTTATCAGATAGCAAGAGAACTTTCAGAAGAAAAAATAGAAAGACCGTCTTATTATCTTGGAAAAAAGGGACTTGGAAATCATGCAAGCAACTATGACAAAGAAAATCCGTATATGTGGCGAGGAAATCAGGTTACTACTCTGATTGCCCGACCAGAGTATATCGGAAAGACTGTCAACTTCAGGACATTCAAAAATTCCTATAAGGACAAAAAGACGAAAAGGGCAGATAAGGAAGATTGGGTGGTTTTTGATGATACACAAGAGCCTATTGTCGATGAAGAAACATGGCTGCTTGCTCAAAAGTTAAGACAGAATGTAAGAAAAGCAGATCCTATGGGCGAGCCTAATGTTCTGACCGGAAAGATTTACTGTGCTGATTGTGGTGCGCCGATGTATAATCACAGGCAGCGGAAAGGGCGAGAAAGAATATACTATACTGCCAAAGGCGAAAAAAGGACAAGTTATTCCAATCCGGCAGATTGTTATGAATGTTCCACATATAATCTTGCTTATCAGAAGTATGACCGACATTGTACTTGCCACCATATTTCAACAAAAGTACTTAAAAGCATCATTCTGAAAACCATACAGGAGACTTGCCATTATGTTTCTTTGAATGAGCGGGAGTTTGTTTATTCTCTGCAAGAAGAATCGGCGATGAAAGATATTGCTGTTTCTGAAACTGTAAAAAACCGCATTGAAAGAAATCAGAAGCGAGTTCACGAACTGGATATGCTTATCAGGAAAATCTATGAAGATAATGTGATTGGAAGATTGCCGGACAGACTTTTTCAGAGTATGCTTACTGATTATGAAAATGAGCAGAACGAGCTGAACAAGATTATTGAGACTGACACCGCTGATATGCAACGGATTATAGGCGGTCAAAATAATGTGGAGCGTTTTCTAAAGCTGGTTAAAAAGTATGAGAACATTACAGAACTTACTCCTGCCATGATAAATGAATTTATCGACAAAATTCTGGTTCACGAGCCACAAGGAAAAGGTGCAGACCGCACCACAGAGGTGGAGATATATCTTAACTATGTCGGGCAATTTCAAGTACCTGTGGAGCAGCATGAACCAACAGAGGAAGAAAGGATTGCTGCTGAAAAAGAGGCGGAACGACTTCGCAGAAAACGAGAATCCAATCGTAAGTATATGAAAAAGATTCGTGAGAAATCAAAAGAATTTGCGGAGCATGAGCGTATAGCAGAAGAAAAAAGTTCTGATAGCAATGTGTGTGTTGAACAGAACGCCACAAGCAAATCAAATCGGCAAAAAGTGAAAGGAGAAAAAATAGCATGACAGAATTGAAATCACGAATCCATGATGAAAGCAACGGTCTGGACTATGTTCTTGTGGGCGATTACTATGTGCCGGACTTGAAGCTACCGGAGGAACACCGCCCTATCGGTATGTGGGGCAGACTGCACAGGACATATTTGGAGCAGTACCGCCCTACAAGGTTCTCTGCCCTCTGTTTATCCGGCGAACTGCATACTTACCTTGCTGACCTGAACGAACAGGCAGCGGAAAGGTGCAGCCTTATCATTGAGCAGATGAAACAAGCCGAGGGTGTGACCGAAACCATGAAAGCAGACAATCAGATGTTGTGGGTACAGTCCATGAACTCTATCCGTAACCGAGCCGAAGAAATCATCAGACAGGAAATGATTTACTGCTGATTTTATCAAGTCCAAAACCAACAATTTTATATCGTCAACGAAGCGACAGGTATTTCCTTATGAAGTGTCTGTCGCTTTTCATTTATCAAATTTTAAGGAGGAAAACACAATGAAGATGAACCAGAATGAAATGGAAACCCTTTATGCCTTTGGCTGTCCGAACCTGAAAGCAACTGTCGAGCGTTTGCGTATGGTAGCTGCCCTTGCACCCGATCCAGTGGCGAAGAAGCTGTTTTATATGCTTTCCGTCAAGCTGAGTGCTGAGGGTGTTGAAAGGTGGTATCGCTGCTTTTACTGCAAGCTGCGTGTGTTGAAAAACCATAGGGAGGGCTGCTATGACGAGACTGACGAAGATTGAGAAAGAAACAATCGTTCTCTTTAATGAGGGCGAGGACAAGGCAAATATCTACACCCACAACGCCGGATTGAAAAAGAGGTTGGCTGCTTTTGCTAAGAAGTACCCTGACCTTTGCCGACTGGAAAAATCCAATGTTCAAGGCGGTGTTTCTTATGAGCTGGCAAAGTCCCGTCTGTCTATCCGTTTCCTGCCGCCTTACAGTGAGGAACGCAGACAGAAAGCCAGCGAATATGCGAAAAAGCATGGGCTGAACAGCTAGCAGGGATAATGTGATAATCAGGGCTGATATGCGGTTAAAATGTCAGGTGCAGACCTGATGTTTTGACCGTTGCCTATCGCCTGTGAGGAAAGTATCGGGGACTATGGATTTTGCGAAAATGTGCGTTACAAGGTTTGAACAGGAACTCTGTACACAAAATTTTTTCTTCCATTCTTTAGGCTGATGAAGTATAATAGACAAAAGATAATTTTAGAAGTGAGCTTTTCGGGAGGCAGTATATATGGAAAAAAGTAAGGTAGAATTTGTATATAAAAATATTTCTTCATTAAACAAGATAAGTATAGTGAATAAAAAAATATTTCGTATTTTGCCATATATTTGTGTGCCATCACTTGTTGTAGGGGGAATTGCGGTTTTTCTAAAAGAAATGTTGCCTATAAAAGGAGTGTTGCCTGATTATATTAGACTTGTTTGCTTAGTCATATTTTTCTTAACCTTTTTGATGTGGTTGGTGTCTTTCTTTTTTGAATACATTTTCCTGTTTTTATGGAAATGCCCTGTATGTAAAGGAAAATTTCCATGGTATAAGACTACTTTGGGATATTTAGGAGAAGAAGGAGGTTGTCTTGTAAATAAAGAAGTTAAAGATATTTGTGACCGCAAGAATAAGAAAATATCTTTAATTCAATATGAAAATAGCAATTTAATCATTCCCAAAAAGTGTCCGCATTGTGGGGAAGTTATATGGAAAAAATAATTTTTGTAGATTACCTGTAATCTGCCACAACTGAATATGACCGTCAAGGTCAGATGAAGAAACCGATGTATTGAGCGTAAAGCGATCATGCGTCGGTTTTTCTTATTTCATGAGCTGACAGAATTCCGACTGTATATCACCCGTGAGGAAAGTATCGGTGACTATGGATTTTGCATAAATGCGCGTTACAAGGCTTGAACAGGAACTCTGCACACAAATTTTTCTTCCATTCGTTAAGTTGATGAAGTATAATGAAAAATAAGATAAAGTTAATTCTTGGAGGTGTTATTCATGTTTGGTTTTAAGAAAAATGAAAAGCCAACGCTCATTATTGAAGCAAAAGATCTAATGGAAATTATCAAGTCTGATTATGATAATGATATGGCTTTTACTCTTATTGAGTTTTCCTATAATGAGAAAAAATATGTGATGGGTTCCTGTGTTTTACCTGCTAACGCAGAGGAATGTAAAGAAAATATATCTTTTATATTTCAAGACAGAGTTTTTGAAAGTTTTGAGGAATTTCAAACTGCTATTATTATAGATAATAAAAACATCTTACAATTAGAAAAACCCCTTGAAATTTTAAGAGCAGGAATTATTGATAATGAGCCTATGCTGAAAACGCCATGGGGAGATAAAAGATTAGCTGATAAAGCTGTTAATAAATAGCGTGTCGCTTTGAAAGGAGTACAAATTTATGGCATTATTGATGTTTAGAACTTTTGGAGTGATTATAGTATCATTTATAGTCTTAATTATGTATGTTTTGCATAGAAAGAAAAATGGGAAGTTTATAAACGAAAGGCTGTCAATGAAGAAGAAAAAATAAAATATCAAAAATGGGAAAAAATAATCAATGTGATGGCAGTTGTTGGGTTATTGATTCTCGGTATATTTATAACTGTTCCTTGTTGCTTGGATATACCTTATTTACTATCTAACAATTTAGTTGAAGTTACCGGAGAAGTTACACAAGGTGCAATGTCAGGAGAAAACTCTAATAGTGAAAGAAGAATACATATTAGAGATGAGAAAACTGGAGAAGAACATTCATTAAAATATTGGGGAACAGGTAGCGATTTAGGAGATAAGATAACTGTAAGGTATTTACCACACACAGAATATGGGTATGTAGTTGAATAGAATAAAAATAAATATCCTATTTTGTTTTGGGAAATTTGTAGATTACCTGTAATCTGCCACAACTGAATATGACCGTCAAGGTCAGATAAAGAAACCGATGTATTGAGCGTAAAGCGATCATGCGTCGGTTTTTCTTATTTCATGAGCTGACAGAATTCCGACTGTATATCGCCTGTGAGGAAAGTATCGGAGACTATGGATTTTGCGGAAATGTGCGTTATAGGTAAGTAAAAAACTACTTGATAGAGCGTGAATTGAATTGTTCATATCGGTATGATATAATTTACTGAAATGAAGCAAGAAGGTGGACTTTTGTATGAAAAAATTTTTGAAAATATTGCTAATCATTGTAGGAATAGTTTTTTTGATTTTTGCAGCGCTGATATGTATTGGACTGTTTGTTGATTATGATGACCATATTGAAAATGGTCGCTATACTTATGTTCCGGAAGATGACAATAAAGACAATGCATATGTCGAATTCAATTTGAGTGATTACGATAAAAAGGATTCTGAACTCATATATTATAACTCTATCGAAGAAGCTATTTTGAATTCCCCCTTAAAAGCAGAACATGAAAATTTATCAGCTCCAGAAGATTTTCTTAATCATGTTGATGAAATATTGCATATATGGAATGGCAAACAGTATGATACGGTTTTCTGTCGGGCAGGAAGTGATAACGATCCCGTTCAAGGTTTTGTGATTGCACGCTGCAAAAAAAAGATAGAAAATGAAAGTACACAATATGCGTTTGTAAATGCTACACCAGCTACCACTACACCAGATACCACTTATGGGGGAGACTTCAAAAAATTTATCCATTTATCTTTAACAATAAGTGATATTCAACAAGACTTAAATCCAAATTATCCGGATAACTCAGATTCGTTTTTGGCTATGCACATGATAAAGAAATTTACTCATTAGAAGTAGAAGGTCAAAAGCCAGATGGGATTATAGAATATGAAGAATATGGTAGAACGATGTATATGTGGTATTATAACGATTTGAAAAGCAATAAAAGAGGCGATTGTCTGAGTCATCCTAGTAGATGTGCCAGAGTAATTTTTCAAATTGGCTAATCTGCCACAACTGAATATGACCGTCAAGGTCAGATGAAGAAACCGATGTATTGAGCGTAAAGCGATCATGCGTCGGTTTTTCTTTTTGCAAAAATAGTCCGGTGGACTGTTTTGTAAAACCGAAGGAACTGACAGAGCTTGGGACGGGGCGAAGTCAGTTTGTTCGGGCGGGAGTACAGAGGGTGCAACCCTTTGTGCATGGGTACAGGGAATGCAATACCCCTCTGTGCAGGTCAAGGGCGGCAGCCTTGCCCAGTTAAGTGGCGCTTCGCCCACTTGAGACTGGGTATTACTTCACGCTAGTAAAGCCGCAAGGAATCAGCTTCGCTGCCCTTCTCCCCTGTCGGGGAAAATCAAAAAGAAAAGGAGGAACTCATGTGAAATTAACAAGACACAATGGACTGAGCCGGGAAAGAATGGCGTTTATAATCCGAAGCACAATGACCGCAGTTTTGACATTGCCAACAGCGAACACATTGACGAAGAACGAGCCAAACAAAATCTCTATTGGGACCGTTACAATGGCTTCCGCAATTTCAAAAATCCCGAAAAGGAAAATGAGTTGTCTGCCACTTTTCAAGATGTGGGAACAGCTTTTTTTTCGTCAGCGGTATCGTGATTTTGTGACCGGACAGAATGAAAGAAATGTGAAGAACCGACACCCTGAAAGAAATAAGGAAACCGGAGATTTACTCAAAAGCAAGAAGACCTGTCCAGAGGAAACGGTCTATCAGATTGGAACGCTTGATAATCCATGTTCCACCGGAATTGCTCATTGAGATCGTCACAGAATTTATGGAAATCGTAAATGAGCGTTTCGGTTCTCATGTCCATATCCTGAATTGGGCTCTGCACTTGGATGAAAGTACCCCTTATATTCACGAGCGTCATGTGTTCGACTGTGAAAATCAATATGGGGAGATTGCCCCACAACAGGAAAAGGCTTTGGAAGCACTGGGGTTTGAACTGCCGGAACCGGAGAAGCCTGTCGGAAGAAAAAATAACCGCAAGATGACTTTCGATTCAGCTTGCCGAGTGCTGCTGTTTGATGTGGCGAAAAAGCATGGCTTACAACTGGAAGAAGAACCGGAATATGGTGGTCGTGCCTATCTGGAAAAACAGGACTATATTCTTTTCAAGCAAAAGGAGCAACTGGCAGCACAGGAGCAAAAGTTGGAAGAACTCACGATGAAGATTGAGGATGTGGAAGCTCTGGTGGATGAGGTTGCCGATATTGCCTATGACAAGGCGGTTGAGGTCGTTGCTGATACTGTAAAACTGGAAACGCACAAGGAGGATATTAAACTGGTGGAGCAGTCTAAAGCGTGGATTCTCTCCCCTGAGCGTAAGGCTTCAAAGAAAGAAATCGAGTATGCAACGAAACGATTGGATGGCGTGATTGCCAGAATCACAAACGCTATGAAATCAACCATTCAGAGAATCCAAACCACGCTGATGAAGCCGGAGGTCAAAAAAGCCGGAACGGAGCAAATCAAGAAGAAAGCCAAAAGTTCCATTATAGAGCAGTTGAGCCGCAAAAAGAAAGAAATGGCAGAGCGTGAAGTCAGCCGGACAATTCGCGGCCAAAAGCAAAAAACAGGATATGGAACTCTAAGGCACTTGCTGTTTTCACTTTGAAAATGACAGGTGCTTTTGCTTTAGGGAGCAAGAAAATATCTTCCATTCTTTAGGTTGATGAAGTATAATGGA
>NZ_JBWLUT010000113.1:0-32539 GCF_056504575.1 Blautia sp. CGZ-1-C1 | reverse complement strand
CCGAAACCTGCTGACTGCTCTCAGGATTCTGACCGTCATTTGTTCCCTGACCTTCCTCTTCCGTCTGTTTATGTTCTTCTGCCTGTCCGTTTTCTCCGGTCTGATTATTTTCTTCAAAAAAAATATCTTCATCCTGAGTATCTTCGTCATAAACATCTTCGTCACCTGACGGAACATTTTCCTCCAACTGCATTTCTTCTGCCGCCTGGGCATTTTCATTTATATAGTCCTCTTCATCAGGCTGTTCTGTTTCAACTGCCTGTTCATTCTGTCCGGTCTGCGCATTTTGCTGTTCCAAAATAGCATTTCCATTTTCGGACATCTCTGTGTATAGTTCTTTTAACCCACTTAATTCCAGACAAACTTCTGCCTGGAAATTCTTCTCATCTGTCCATTGAGCACTCTGTTTTAACAGAACTTTCTGCTCCTCCTGTGCACTAAATTCCGACGCCGAAGCCACACAATTTCCCACTATTCCTGCCAGAGCAGCGAGTACAGCTGCTTTTTTTAACTGATTCCATATTCTTTTTTTCATAGTCTCAATCTCCTGAAATTCTGTCTCATTTTTTATTCTTATCCAGCGGATATTCACACAAAAATTTCCGCCAATCCATTCCTTATAACATCATTTCATCTTTTGAGTGGTATTATAGTTTACTGTTCACGCGCTTTAATCCTGCAAAGCGCATTACATAAAACAGCGTAAACAGTAACATATTATGGGTACAGACATACACATTCCCCCTCTCCCAATTGCACAAATAAGAAATCATTTGAAATCATCGCACCGACCTGATGCCTGGAAATATTGCTGTTCCTTTAAACAGCCGTAAGAATGTCACTGTTTACACTGTAAATCAGCAACGTAAGAATATCGGTTCTGCGGAATGCAGAAACAGATCTCACACTACATTCAGTAATGTAACTCTACTTTAGCATGTATCTGACCGGAAAACAAGATACCACTTTTTCTTTTTCGTTTTTGTTTATAATTCTTTTAGAAATTTACCGTTTCTTTCAGAGATTCGACATACTTTGAACATATTTTACCCATATAATAGGTCTTGGATAGATGAAAAACCACTCTCTATCTCCCCCCTCAAAAAAACAACAGCCCTCGCAGAAATGCGGGGGCTGTTTGTATGTTTGTATTCAATAGCACTTTTCTATTGCAATTCTTCTGCCAGTCTTTTATAATGTATTTTATCAATGTGATTGAATATTTAGACAACACGTTACTGTTTACTCCATTCTCAGTAACGCACAAAAATTTCACAATATTAAAGAATCGAGGTATTTCCCATGAGCGAGAAAATTACAGTAGTTGCACTGGGCCACAGAGCATTAGGAACCACCTTGCCAGAGCAGAAAATTGCTGCAAAGAAAGCAGCCAAAGCGATTGCAGACCTTGTAGAAGCAGGAAACCGAGTTGTGATCTCACACAGCAACGGTCCACAGGTCGGAATGATCCACACAGCTATGAATGAATTCGGAAAGGCACATCCGGATTATACATTTGCGCCTATGTCCGTATGTTCAGCTATGAGTCAGGGTTATATCGGATATGACCTTCAGACTGCTATTCGCGCAGAGCTGATCTCACGTGGTATCTACAAACCTGTTGCAACTATTCTTACACAGGTTGTAATTGATCCATATGATGATGCTTTCGCAGAACCAGAGAAGATCATCGGACGTGTACTCACCGAGGAAGAAGCAGAAGCAGAAGAGAATAAAGGAAATTTCGTCACCAAACTTGAAGACGGAACTTATAAGAGAATCGTAGCAGCTCCGAAGCCGCAGAAGATTATAGAACTTGAAACAATCCGTACTCTTGTAGATGCAGGACAGATAGTAATCGCTGCTGGCGGTGGCGGTATCCCGGTTATGGAACAGGGAATCGACCTTCATGGTGCAAGTGCGATCATCGAGAAAGATCTTTCCAGCGGACTTCTTGCAGAGGAATTAAACGCAGATACCCTGTTGATTCTCACAAGTGTAGAAAAAGTCAGCTTAAACCTTGGTCAGGACAATGAAGAATATCTTGACACCATCACCGTAGATGAAGCAAAGAAATACATGGATGAGAACCAGTTCGCACCAGGTTCCATGCTCCCTAAATTTGAAGCAGGAATTGCCTTCATTGAAAAGGGTGATGGCAGAAGAACTATTATCACAGATATCTCTCATGCAAAAGACGGATATTATGAAAAGACCGGAACTATCATTAAATAATAAAATATAAAATCTATCATATAAAAAACCAGGGAGTCTTGCAGATAATTTCATTTGCAAGACTCCCTGGTTTTTACTTTCATATTTTTTATATTTACATAGATTTACGTTCCGCAATCTCTGCCATCTTAGCTTCATTCAGACGTGTATCACCATGCACACGGCTGTAAGAGAGATATCCATTCATACGGTCAATCTTAGTCAGGTTCTTGGAACCGCAAACCGGGCACACATCCATCTCAAGCTCCTCATGTCCACAGTCGTCACAGTAAGCAAGAGAAAGGTTAACTCCTTCATAATATCCCAGAGACATCGCTCTGCGGATCAGTGTACGGATTGCTTCACGATTATAACCGATTGGATAACGTACATACTGAATCTTACCGCCATTACACAGTTCCCAGAAACGTCCCTCCAGATCCTGTTTCTCGATCGGAGTTACATCTTCGGTTACATGACAGTGGAAGCTGTTGCTCACATACGGACGGTCAGAAACACCTTTGACAATACCGTACATCTTACGGAACTGCTCAACCTGCAGACCACACAAACTCTCTGCAGGTGTTCCATAAATTGCATAAAGATAACCATCTTCCTCTTTAAACTCATTTACCTTCTTATTGATATATTTCAGAACATCCAGTGCAAACTGTCCGTCCTCAGCGATAGATTTACCATTATAAAGCTCCTGAAGCTCATTCAACGCTGTGATGCCAAAGGAAGCTGTCATCGGCTTCAGAATCTTTCCAATCTTCTCATTCGGTTTCAGATGTCCGCCATAAAAACCACCCTCGCAATATGCCAGTGGGTTGGTAGAAGCTCGCATCTGTCCAAGATAATCATACGTACGGATATGAAGATTACGGATCATCTCAAGATAGAAATCCAGTACCTCATAGAAATCTCTGCTCTCTGCTCTCGCTTTCGCAAGAATCATCGGAAGATGAAGACTTACCGCACCAATGTTAAATCTGCCTACAAATACAGGCACATCCTTGTCATCTGCCGGGTACATTCCGCCACGTTCATACCATGGGCTTAAGAAAGCACGGCATCCCATCGGGCTGATAACCTTTCCATACTGCTTGTACATACTGGAAATATATCCTTTTCCGGACATAGAAAGCCAGTCCGGATACATTGTCTTGGCAGAGCAGTCAACGCCTGCCTCGAATACATCCTCACTGATCTTGCCTTTTCCATGAATGTTCTCGTCATACAGAAATACGATCTTCGGGAAAAGCACCGGTTTCTTACGTCCTGTTTTACCCTGTCCGCCTTTGTGCACTTCAAGAAGAGATACACTTGCCATCTTCTCAAACTGCTTAGTTCCCAGTCCAAGAGTTACTGTCACAAACGGATAATCTCCTCTGGAAGATCCCACTGTATTCAGCTTATACTCGATTCCCTGCCATCCCTGGTCAAAGTCTCTGCGGACTTTATCAAGTGCATACTCAATCGCACGCTCCTCACGTCCGGTCCAGCTCTCATCAGAGTACTTCATAAATTCCTGAATATATTTATCATAGCTCTTCTGTGCATACGGAGCAAGAATCTTATCCACTTCAGGTACTGTAAATCCGCCATACTGCTGTGCAGCGGTGCTCAGGATGATATCCCCCATAACGTCAAACGCTGTATCCAATGTCTTCGGCTCGTTGTACCATACATTTCCCATCTCGAATCCGCCGCTTAATACGGATGCCACATCAAACAGGCAGCAGTTCATGGTATCAAGACGTGCTGACTGGTCATGGATATAAATATAACCATCTTTACAAGCCTGAAGTTCATTACGGTTCATGAAGAATTTACGATAAAGCTCTTTATTCAGTTCATTAAAAATCAGGCTTCGCTTCGTAGCAACCAGTGCGCTGTCTGTATTTGCATTACTCTTATCACCGATATAACGGATTGCCTGACTCTTCGTATATACATCATCCATCATATGGATAAAGTCAAGTTTGTAATTTCTGTAGTCACGATAACTCTTGGCTACAGCCGGATTCACTCTCTCAAGTGCTCCTTCCACAATATTATGCATCTCCTGGATCTGTATCTCATTCTTGCCCAGTGCTTCTGCATGTTCTTCCGCAAAATGGCAGATAAATTCTTTCTCTTTGTCAGAAAATGTATATAAGATTCTGGCCGCCGACTTATTTACTGCCGCTACGATCTTCTGTGAATTAAACTCTTCTCTTGTGCCATCTTTCTTTATTACATATATCATACTTTTCGCTCCCATATACAAGATATAGTATTATTTTCTTTCGTCGTCCACAATTTATTCTATATGTGGTACGTTTATCAAGTATAGCACAGACTATGATAAAAGGGAAGAGCAAAAAAATTATTCGTCATATTGCTGAATTTTATATAATGCAAGATAATTCTCTTGACCGTCCAGAGATACCGCAGTAACCTCATCCCCTACATGTAATTCCATTCTCTCCTGCTGTCCTGCTTCGTCAAATTTTACAGTTTTCTTCTTTCCAGTAGTGTACTTAATCTCCAGTGCCACCTCTTCCCAGCCGGATTTAATCTTATATTCTCCCGGCTCAATTAAAAATTCATACTCTATATCCTCTAAACCATAGATGCCTTCTTGTGTCTTTATATAATTCTCTCCAACCACATAACTTTCTCCCGCGAAAATATAAGTATCCGGTTCGGTGCCCTGAATATTCTCGGTTGATTCCGCAACCTTACTGACTTTATTATCCCAGTCTTTTGTCTCTGTTTCCCCATCATCGCTGTCGCTGCCTGAAAAAACACTGCCGGGATTTATTCCAAACTCATCATTGATAAACGACTCAATTCTATATCCAATACTATCCCAGTACTCTTCGGTCTGTGCTGCAACACTCAGTAAAATTACAACAATGATCCAGAATACAGTTGCTCCCTTTTTGCTCTTTTTCTTCTCTTTCCGCTTCTGTACGGGATTTCGATTCGTGGTATATGTACGAGTGCCGACATTCTGTCCTGCCGACGCTTTTTTTACTGAAGTCTGCACTTTTTCTGTTTTTGCCTTCGGCACTGTCTTTTTTACCGTACTGGTTTTCGAAGACTTATTTGCCGTTTTATTTCTGTCCGGCAGTGGTATCTCGCTCTCGGCCATAGCCTTTCTTACTTTCGCCGATGCATGGCGATAATGCTCTGACCGATCTTCATTCAGATGATACAGTTCCAAATCATTTCTATATGGCATTCCACAATATTTACATCTTCCATTTACGACCGGTCCGTCACAAACCTGGCATCTCTTTCCCATATATCTTCCCCCTGTATTCTATAATTATCCGTAGTCCGTTTCATAATCCGATTTTCTGTCATTTTTATTGTAACATTTTACACTAATCTTGCAAGGTGGAAATTGTCAAACAGATATTTTCCTGTTATAATAGCGAAGTGAAAGATTGTGTTACTGAGAACTGAATGAACCGTAACAGGATTGTTGCCATTCACTTAGTAATCTGTAACAAATGGTTAATGGATATTCATCAATAGCTGAACAATAAAATAATGTAGAATATCTATAATATTTTATTGTTTTGCTATGGAATATACAAATACAGAATTGTAGGAGGATTCCAATAATGGATCAGATTAAAATTCCTGACGGGTATCAGTCAGCTTTAAATCTCCACGATACCCAGATTGCCATTAAGACTGTGAAAGATTTCTTCCAGCAGACGCTCTCCCAGAAGCTCAATCTGCTGCGAGTTTCCGCTCCGGTATTCGTAAATCCGTCATCCGGTCTGAACGACAACTTAAACGGTGTAGAACGCCCGGTAAGCTTTGATATCAAAGGACAGAAAGAGAATGCCGAGATCGTACACTCTCTTGCCAAATGGAAAAGATACGCATTACAGAAATATGGTTTCGCTCATGGTGAAGGTCTTTACACAGACATGATCGCCATCAGAAGAGACGAAGACCTGGATAACATCCACTCTGTATATGTAGACCAGTGGGACTGGGAAAAGATCATCAGCAAAGAAGAGCGCAACATGGACACACTTGTATCCACAGTACGCGCGATCTACAGCGTTCTTCGTAAAACAGAGAAATATATGGCTGTTCAGTATGATTATATCGAAGAAATCCTTCCAAGAGAGATCGCATTTGTCAGCACACAGGAACTGGTTGACATGTATCCGGATCTTACCCCTAAGGAACGTGAATACAAAGTCGTTAAAGAAAAAGGCGCTGTATTCCTTATGCAGGTTGGTAAGACATTAACTAACGGAGAACGCCACGACGGACGTGCGCCGGACTATGATGACTGGGAATTAAACGGTGATATCCTCGTTTATTATCCGGTTCTTGACATCGCACTGGAACTCTCTTCCATGGGTATCCGTGTTGATGAAAACGCCCTTGACAAACAGCTGACTATCGCAGGCTGCGACGACAGACGCGAGCTTCCTTTCCAGAAAGCAATCCTGAACAAAGAACTCCCATACACCATCGGTGGTGGTATCGGCCAGTCCCGTATCTGCATGTTCTTCCTCAGAAAAGCTCATATCGGTGAAGTACACGCTTCCCTGTGGCCGGAAGAAGTTATGAAAGAGGCTGAGGCCAAGGGTGTACAGCTTCTGTAAGAAATAGCTGTATCATCCGAAACATAAGCATGCTGACCGACAATTTCAGATATTGATTCGTCAGTATATCTATATCAGATAATCACATATGCCCAGATATATCTGCGCATATCGCAATGAATGTAGCGGGGTAAATACACAAGTGAATATTTTGTTTTTCTTAACACCAAAAAGCGACGTAGCATATATATTCGAAGATGAAACACTCCGCCAGACACTTGAGAAAATGGAGCACAGGAAGTTCTCTTGTATTCCACTTCTGAGTCTGGATGGAAAATATAAAGGAACCATTTCTGAAGGTGATCTGCTCTGGGGGATGAAAACTTTAAATGTCCCAAATCTGAAAACAGCCGAGGGCATTTCAATCATGGCTATCCCACGCAGGGCAACCTACAAAGCAGTTCACGCAGACTCCGATATGGAGGATCTGCTTGATAAGGCCATTAACCAGAATTATGTTCCGGTTGTCGATGATCAGGGATACTTTATCGGTATCATTACCCGTAAAGAAATCATCAAATATTGCTACAAAGAACTTAAGAAATATGTAGCGGCTTCAAATGCAGAGAAGACTGAATCGCAGATTGATTCTCCTGAGAATTGAGAAGCAGATACCTGTCTCTTCTTTCGCAAAAAACATATTCCAATGCTGATAATATAAACAGGGACTGTAAGCTGATTGATATTTTATATCAATTTCTGCTTACAGTCCCTGTTTTACATAGTACGAATGCAACTCACTCTATAGCAGTTCTCATACTCTTCTGTGCCAGCAGCTTTCCAAACAATGCCGCCAGCACCTGCTGAAACAACGTCCCGATCATAACTGGAAACATCACCTCTCCCGGAAAATATGCAGCCGCTATCACTGCTCCTGCGCTGATATTTCTCATTCCTGTTCCATACATCATCGAAACCGCTGTACTTCGGTCACGTCTGAACACATGAGCCACCAGCCAGCCAAGCGCATATCCTGATGCAGCCAGCACCAGAATTGCCAATGCCACTTTCACCCTCTGCATATTCATATTCCTGATATACGGCGCCACTTTAGATGAATTAGAGGTCACCACAAACATCAATGCCAGCTTGGAAAAAGGTGCCAGTTTTCCCGGCCATGTCTTCATCACTTTTCCATCTGTAACCTGGTTCAAAGTCATCGCAGCGATAGCCGGAAGTGCCACCATAAATACCAGCTCCCGCATCATTTTCGCCGGATCCATCGTCACTGCGGAACCCAGCAGAATCCGCAAAGTAGCCGGAATCAGAAACGGTGCCAGCACCGTATCCAGAACCACAAGTGACAACGATAACGGGCTGTTTCCCTCATAAATTGTCACCCACATCAGGCTTACTACTGCCGTAGGAACTGCAAATTCCAGCACCATTCCTGTGATCAGATCCATATTATCGCCAAAGAAAATATGCCCTGCGCCACAGGCCGCTGCCGGTATCACAACATGAAGCAAAAGCATAATGATAAGCAGCGCCCCCGGATGGCGAAACACATTCGCCACGTCACGGAAACGCGATTTCAGCGCCCCCGCAAATGTTATAAATGCAAATACGGCCGGCACATAAGGCAGACCGCATTTGGCAATATCAGGAAAACACACGCCCACCAACAGGCATGTCGGTGTTACCAGTGCCATCCATTTCTCTATAAAACTGTTAAATTTTTTCAGCATTATAATTCCCTGTTATAAAACTTTTGAAAGGAAGTCTCTCAGTCTCTGATTCTTCGGATTCTCGAAGAATTCTTTCGGTGTGTTCTCCTCCTGAATCTTACCATCGTCGATGAAAATAACTCTTGTCGCTACTTCTCTGGCAAATCCCATCTCATGAGTAACAACAACCATGGTCATACCGGACTGTGCAAGCTCCTTCATCAGCTCCAGAACCTCACCAACCATCTCAGGGTCGAGTGCGGAAGTCGGCTCGTCAAAGAGCATTACGTCCGGGTTCATAGCCAGAGAACGGGCAATAGCAATACGCTGCTTCTGTCCACCGGAAAGCATATCCGGATATGCATTGGCTTTGTCCGGAAGTCCTACATGCGTCAGAAGCTCATCCGCTTTCTTAGACGCTTCTTCCTTTGTCATCAGTTTCAGTTCTACCGGCGCCAGCATAATGTTCTGTTTTACCGTTTTATGCGGAAAAAGATTAAACTGCTGGAACACCATTCCGATTTTCTGACGGTGTCTGTTGATATCGACCTTCGGATCTGTGATATCTGTTCCCTCAAAGAGAATCTGTCCGCCTGTCGGAACCTCCAGAAGATTTAAAGATCTCAGGAAAGTAGATTTACCGGAACCGGAAGGACCGATGATCGCTACTACTTCTCCCTGACAGATATCTGTTGTAATTCCGTCAAGAACCTGATTACTGCCAAAAGCTTTTTTCAGTTCTTTCACCTGGATCAGTACATTCTTATCGCTCACTGGTTCTCAATCTCCTTTCCAGTTTATTCATACCCCATGTAAGGATTCCAACGATCACAAGATAGATCGCTGCTGCCGCCATCAATGGCCAGAATGCATTATAGGTACGGCTCTGAATCAGCATAGCACCCTTTGTCAGGTCCATCATACCGATATAACCGATGATAGATGTCTCTTTGATCAACACGATAAATTCATTTACCAGTGCCGGAAGTACATTCTTAAATGCCTGTGGGATAATGATCAGGCGCATCGTCTGGCTGAAATTCAGTCCCAGGCTCCGTCCTGCCTCTGTCTGTCCCTGATCAATAGACATGATACCGGAACGGACAATTTCAGCTACATAAGCACCAGAGTTGATACCAAAGGCAAGTCCGCCTACGATAATCTTATTGATACTTACAGAGCCAAAAATTACAAAGTTCATAATCAGCAGCTGGATCATGGTTGGTGTTCCGCGGATCACAGTCAGATAAACTCTGCAGATTGCATTGAGAATCTTAAAAGAGCCTGACTTATCATGTGCGGAACGGATGATAGCTACCAGAAAGCCGATGATCAGACCCACGATTACCGCAAACACTGTGATAATAAGGGTTGTTTTCAGACCATCTACCAGCCAGAGATAACGATCATCTTTAATAAAGTTCAGATAAAAATCTTCTTTTATACTTGCTAATATCATAGGATTATTCATAAAAACCTCTGTCCCGAAAAGAGAGCTGTTGGCAGATCGTCAACAGCTCTGTTGCTTTGTTCCAATATTTATTTCTTTACAATGATAACCTGGCTTGCATCTGCATATGTATCTGTAAAATCAACGCTGGATTTACGGTCTTCTGTTACAGTCATACCTGCTGCACCGAAGTCAGCCTTACCGGACTGTACTGCCGGAAGGATGGAGTCGAATTCCATATCTTCAATCTTCAGTTCATATCCAAGCTTTATCGCAGACCGCCTGAGCAATGTCTGCATCGATACCAACAATGTCATCACCTTCGTGATATTCATATGGCTCGAACTCAGCGTTAGTAGCCATTACCAGTGTTCCGTTAGAACGGTCAACATCTTCCGGTGATTCATATGGAGTCTTACCGGCATCCTCACCAATGTAATTATCCATGATGCTGTCGATAGTTCCATCATCTTTAAGTTCTTTCAGAGCTCCGTTGATCTTGTCAAGAAGTTCGTCATTACCCTTCTTTAAGCAGATTGCATATTCTTTTCTTCTAAATGGCTCATCCAGGATCTTAAGGTCATCATTATTCTCTACGAATTTCTGAGCTGGCTGTGAATCAATGATCACACAGTCAATCTGACCTGCTTTTAATGCCTGAACAGCTTCGCTTCCTTTGCTGTAACGTTCTACTGTAGAACCGTCTTTCTCATAATCAGATGCATCAAGGTCACCTGTTGTACCAAGCTGAACACCGATTGTTGCTCCTGCAAGGTCATCTTTTGATTCAACTTTCTGAGCTGCGGATACGCTTCCTGCCATAGAAACTACCATAATCGCACTAAGTGCAAGAGTTGCAAATCTCTTCTGATCTTTCATCTTTCTTCCTCCTCGCATCCGAAAGTATAGATACTGCTGCTGCCTTCTCTCTTCATACAGCAACGTATAATTATGCGTTTCGGTTGTATATTTTTGTTTTTTATTTTAACATACTTTCTATAAAATGCAAGGTAAAACTTGAATGACAGAACCATTTTCCATATAATGTATAATATGATTTCGTTAGAAACATTGCGTTTTTCACTTTTTCATAACATTTTTCCTTTATAGTAACAGATATTGGAAAATAAGAGGTGTATAAATAATTATCATTTTATTTTAATAAGAGGAGGATTTGTCGATGAAATTTACTAAAATGCACGGAATTGGAAATGATTATGTATATGTAAACTGTTTTGAGGAAACTGTGGAGAATCCATCCGCGGTAGCCAGATATGTCAGTGACCGCCACTTTGGTATCGGTTCTGACGGACTGATTCTGATCAAACCGTCAGATGTAGCCGACTGTGAGATGGACATGTACAATCTGGATGGTTCTCAGGGCGCTATGTGTGGAAACGGTATCCGCTGCGTTGCCAAATATGCTTATGACTACGGCATCGTAAACAAAAAACATATCTCTGTCGCAACCAAGAGCGGCATCAAATATCTGGATCTCACTGTCAAAGATGGTAAAGTATCTCTGGTAAAAGTAAATATGGGTTCTCCGATCCTGACAGCAAAACAGATTCCTGTCGTATCCGAGAAGGAAGAAGTTATCAATGAGCCGCTTGTCGTAGACGGAGAAACTTATTACATAACAGCTGTTTCCATGGGAAATCCTCATGCGATCGTCTATATGGCGGATATCGACCATCTTGATATCGAAAAAATCGGTCCATCTTTCGAAAATCACGTAGCATTCCCGGATCGTGTAAATACAGAGTTTGTAGAAGTGATTGATGAACACACACTCAAGATGCGTGTATGGGAACGTGGTTCAGGTGAAACACTTGCCTGCGGTACAGGAGCATGTGCAGTTGCTGTTGCTTCTATTTTAAATGGTCACGTAGATGGAGACAAATCTGTTACTGTGAAACTGCTCGGCGGCGACCTGCAGATTTTCTGGAACAGACAGGAGAACCTGGTTTACATGACCGGTCCTGCAACTACTGTTTTTGATGGCGAGATTGATGTAAGCTTCCTGAAATAATATGGTTTTCTATTTATCCATACGTCCTACACAGACATGACACGTTCATATTACTGTTTAGGACTTTCACAAAAAAACGGATATGTGTCATATTCCATTCACATGACACATATCCGTTTTTTAACCGAATCAAATAAGTAACATCAACTTTGCTGATAGCTCATACTAAAGTTGATTCGGATTATCCACATCTACATCGAAAATTCCAGAACTCTTTCCACAATAAAGACCGCCGCGCATGCGAATAACGCAACCGTAAGGAGGCTTCTCTCTTTATATGCCGCAATCAGCGCCACAATAAATCCAGCTGCCGCAGAAATCACACTATCTGTTGCAAAAAGAATTGCCGGGAAAGTCATCGCTGCCAGACACGCATAAGGCACGTAATACAGAAATGACTTAATAAACGGACTGGTAATTTCTTTTCTCGAAAGTGCCAGAGGAAGCATACGGATCAGATATGTAACTGCCGCCATTACCAGAATATAAATATAAATGTTATGATTCATGAGCCTTTTCCTCCTCTTTCTCTCCCTCGATCGGACAGAAATATGCCGCCGCGCCTGCCACGATCAACGTTGTGATAATAATTACAAATCCCGAGGAAACCTTTGATAACAGCGGAATCACTTTAAACAGTGTGCTCATCACCATCGCAGCCACAACAACTGCCAGCACTGCTTTATTCTGCTTCGCAGGTGGAATAATGATTGCAAGGAACATTCCATAAATGGCCACACTGAGTGCACTCATCATAAAGTCTGGAAGAAGATTTCCTGAAATCGCACCTGCCAGCGTTCCAAGTACCCAGCCAGGAATTGCTACACACATTGCTCCATAATTGTAAAAGGCGCTTACTTTTCCCGGCTGACTTGCACTGATTCCAAAAATTTCATCTGTCACGCCAAATGCCACAATATAACGATGAACCGGTGATTCATCCCTTCTGAATTTCTGTGCAAGGGAAAACGACATCAGACAATATCTCAGGTTAATGATCAACTGTGTCAGCGCCATTTCCCAATAAGAGCCACTCATTACCATAATGTCAAGTCCCGCAAACTGCCCCGCGGATGTTACATTTGTCAATGAAATCAATACCGCCTGCCAGATACTCAGCCCGTCAGCAACCGCCATCATACCAAACGTAAATGATACGGCAAAATATCCCAGTCCTATGGGGAGACCGTCTTTTAAACCCTTTCTGAAGCTTTCACTTCTCATATTGCTCTCCTCCTGTCATAGTTTTACGCCAGACCTTTTATCATCTTTTTGCATATATCCTGAAATTTCATATACAAAACGCAGATAACCCGGAGGACACATCTTCGGCCTCCGGGCTTGATAATATCTTGAAAATGCTCATTTCACAAGTTTACATCATCTGATAAAAACAGTCAACCTTCAATCTTTGTCCAAAATACTCACTGCTTATCACTCGTTACTGTTCACTCCGTTCTCAGTAACGTAGCCAAAATTCATTCCAGATTGCCTGCGGCAATGGAATTTTGGCTTGTATGTCTCGGGATTTTGGCATATTCATGCCAAAACACCTCGCGGGATAGTAGCGTGCGAACAGTAACTATCACTCTTCTCAATTGAAGCAGGTGACTTACTTGATTCGGTTAAAAACAAACTTTTAATATATTGAATAATAGCATACGCTTTACCTACTCGGCGTTTTCGTGATCGCCAGGTTTACATTCTTTACATATTCCGTACAGAATAGAATTCTTACACTGCAATGTAAATCCATGACTTTCTTCGATATGATGAGAAATCTCTTCCATAAAATGACATTCCAGATGAATAATCTTTCCACATTTCACACATTTCAGATGCAGGTGCTGTTCGCATCCACGTCCCGGCTCTACATACTGATAGGCCGCCTGACATCCTTTCTCAGCCACGTATTTAATCACTGTGCCATCCTTCGCAAGTTTATCCAGGTAACGGTAAATCGTTGTGATATTTACCTCGCTGTCATGCTGTTTCAGATATTCGTCCACATCCGCTGCTGTCACCGTATGATCATTGCTGTTCTTCAGATATTCAAGTATTTTCCTGCGGCTTGCCGTCGCATAACTGCTTCCCGCCATAATTCCTCCTAAAATACGATTCCTGCAAATTCAATAATAATTCCCCAGAATACACCCAGTCCGTAAAGAGTTCCGATAATTTTCAGGTTCTGAGCTCTGTCGTGATTTAAACGGAACAGGATTCAGAAGTCCGACTCCTGCATTCACCAGAAGTCCCGCCATCATCGCACCCGCTCCGATAATGTGATCCAGGTATAACTGAGTAATCACTACAGAAGAAGCACAGTTCGGAATCAGACCTACAAGAGCCGCCATCATCTCACCCACGATCGGTGTCCCTGCAAAAAATCCTGCCAGTGTTTCTTCTCCTGCCAGTCCAATGATAATATTTAAAGCCAGAGAAATCAAGAAAATATATACAAAAACTTTCAATGTGTGGGATGCCGCTGAGGAAAGCAGTCCATGCTCACAATGACAGCGCTCCTCCTCGCAGATCTCATGAATATCCATATCCTTTTCCTGCTTCTTCAAAATATGCGTATAAACATATTCCACAACCAGACCGGAAAAGATTCCAATTGCCGCCTTGCAGGCCAGTATTTTCACAATCGTAACAGCCGGCACAGCATTAGAAATCATGATTGGAAGCATCTCATCTGAAGTAGACAGATACACTGCGATCAGTGTTCCCACAGTAATCACACGACCTGAAAAAAGACTGGATGCCGCAGCCGAGAAGCCACACTGTGGAATTACACCCAGAAGCCCTCCCCATACCGGTCCAAGCTTCCCTGCTGTGCGGATTCTGTTGCGTGCCGCTGAACCTGTCTTATGTTCCAGCCATTCCATAAATAAATAAGTAAGAAACAGGAATGGAAGCAGTTTAATACTGTCTATTGCTGAATCTAATATAATCTCTGACATATACCCTCCTGATATCACACAAAATTATTTCTATAGAAATTTCGCAGATACATTCAAATTATCTGCCTCGTATCTTCTATCTTCTCCTATCTGATTAATGTTGTGATATTTGCAACTTGTTCGTATTTGCAATCTGTTTGTATTTGCAACTTGTTTGCATTTTTGTATTATATCGTATTTTCATCATTTGTCAAGTCCCCGCCCACTGTTTATTGCTCTTCGCAACCTCCGCAGGGGACTTGCTTGATTCGGTTAAAGAATAGAATCACATAAAAAAGACCATCTTCCGGATATAGGAGGATAAAATCCGGAAAATGGTCTTCTTATCACGTTATTCTATTCTTGCAATAATTAAGGAGGCATATGCAATGATAATCGAAAATACTACTTATTTACTTGTCAATCGGATATTCGCAATCCGCTTTCGCTACTTGCTCATAACAGAATAACTGCTCCGCAGTTTATCAGGAGGGGCTTGTACCCCTCCTGATACAAGCAAGTCCCACCCACTGCTTATTGCTCCTCGCAATTGAAGCAGGGGACTTACTTGATTCGGTTAAAAACCATCGTAACTGTTCAGCACCTCGCGGGATAGCAGACTGCAAAACAGCTACAAACCATTCATTATTCAGCAACAGCTTTGAATGCTTCGTCAAGGTCCTGAATAATATCGTCAACGTTCTCTGTACCGATAGAAAGACGGATTGTGTTTGGTTTGATACCCTGATCAAGAAGCTCTTCTTCTGTGCACTGGCTGTGTGTTGTTGTAGCCGGATGGATAACAAGAGATTTAACATCAGCTACATTGGCAAGCAGTGAGAACAGTTCAAGGTTATCAATGAAGTCTTTTGCTTTCTGTGCATCACCTTTAATCTCAAATGTAAAGATAGAACCGCCGCCGTTCGGGAAGTATTTCTTGTAAAGTTCCTGCTGGCTTGGATCTGTGGATACAGATGGATGATGAACTTTCTCTACCTGTGGGTGATTGTTCAAATACTGAACAACTTTCAGTGCGTTCTCTACATGACGCTCTACACGAAGAGACAGTGTCTCAAGTCCCTGAAGGAAGATGAAAGAGCTTACCGGAGAGATTGTAGCACCTGTGTCACGAAGAAGGATTGCACGGATCTTTGTAACAAATGCTGCAGGTCCGCATGCTTTTGTAAAGCTTACACCATGGTAGCTTGGGTTTGGCTCTGTAAGAGATGCGAATTTACCTGATGCTTCCCAGTCAAATTTACCACCTTCTACGATGACACCACCGATTGTTGTTCCATGTCCACCGATGAATTTAGTTGCGGAATGAACAACGATATCTGCACCATATTCGATTGGTCTTACAAGGTAAGGTGTTGCAAATGTGTTATCTACAACAAGCGGAATCTTATGTGCATGAGCAATCTTTGCGATAGCTTCAATATCAACTACATCAGAGTTCGGGTTTCCAAGAGTCTCGATATAAACAGCCTTTGTGTTATCCTGGATTGCATTCTCTACTTCTTCAAGGTTGAATACATCAACAAATGTTGTCTTGATTCCGTAAGCCGGAAGTGTATGTTCCAGAAGGTTTGTTGTTCCACCGTAGATATTCTTAGCTGCTACGATGTGGTCACCCTGCTGTGCAAGGTTCTCGATTGTATATGTGATAGCTGCTGCACCGGATGCTACAGCAAGTGCTGCGGAACCACCTTCAAGTGCTGCGATTCTCTTCTCAAATACATCTTCTGTCGGGTTTGTAAGACGTCCGTAGATGTTACCTGCATCTGCAAGTCCGAAACGAGCTGCTGCGTGATCGCAGTTTCTGAATACATAAGAGGATGTCTGATAGATCGGTACTGCTCTTGCATCTGTAACCGGATCCGGGTTTTCCTGTCCTACGTGAAGCTGTAATGTTTCAAATTTGAAATGTCTGTCTTTTCTTGCGATTTTCTTGCTCATGTGTTTGTCCCCATCTTTCTCTATAATTATAATTCGTTATGGTCTTTATTATCAGATTCACTCTGATCATATAACTCTATGATATGTATCCCGGGTTACTGTTCACACGCCACTATCCCGCGAGGTGTTTTGGCATGAGAATGCCAAAATCCCGAGACATACCGCGCGAATTTATGCGAATAGCATAAATTCTGTGCATCGCGAAGCGTGTTACTGGGCACGAAGTGAACAGTAACTATCCCGGAACTTCAACTTCTTATATCCGGAAAATTCTCAGGATTTCTATTTTAATATGTTCTGTTTTCTCTTAGATCAACAACACAGACACATTCGTTTCTCTTCTATACAAATTCGATTCTGGCTTTTTAATACTCTCATTTTCTAAGCCTCTTCTCTTTCTACATATTTCATATCTGTTTGATATGATTTAGCATAGTTGTATATTATCATCCTATTCCTAGTATGTCAATAGGAAAAAGAAGTTTTTTCCTGATAACCTTATCTTAGAATTTTATAGCTTTTAATAGTTAATAACTATATGTCTATCATTCAGATTACAAAAACATTTCAAAGCAAAGCAATTCGCAAATATAAGACAAAAAAGTGTACCGACAAGTTGATTTTTGAAACAATCTTGCCGGTACACTTGCACTCCTGATTTTCAACCTCCTGTTTATTTAATGCAGCTCTCGATCACGCCGCCGCCGACAACGATATCTCCGTCATAAAGAACTACTGCCTGTCCTTTTGTGATAGCTCTCTGTGGTTTGTCGAAACGCACATGAAGAACTCCATCCTCTGTCTGCCATGCCACTGCATCCTGCTCCGGATGACGGTAGCGGATCTTCGCTTTCAGCCTCATCGGCTCTTTCAGGGATTCGCAGGAAATCAGATTTACCTTTGCAGCTGTCAGTTCCGAATGAAAAAGATCCTCGTTACTTCCAAGAACTACCTGATTCAGCTTAGGTGAAATCTCACATACATACAGTCTGGAAGCAGCCGGAATACCAAGTCCTCTTCTCTGTCCAAGTGTATAATGAATGATTCCTTTGTGCTTACCGAGAACATTTCCCTCTGTATCCACGAATTCTCCCGGCTTCGATTTACGTCCGGTGTACTGTTCGATAAATTTCGCATAATCTCCGTCCGGCACGAAACAGATATCCTGGCTGTCATGCTTTCTCGCATTGACAAATCCATTCTTCTCTGCGATTTCACGAACTTCTGTCTTGCGCAGTCCGCCAAGTGGCAGGGAAATATGCGCCAGCTGCTCCTGTGTCAGCATGTACAGCACGTAACTCTGGTCTTTCGTATCATCTACCGCTTTCTTTAATAAATAACGACCTTTCTCCTCATCATACTCTATGCGGGCATAATGACCTGTTACGATATAATCGTACTCCAGTTCACGCATTCTCTGTAACATCTTGTCAAATTTCAGATAGCGGTTGCAGTCGATACATGGATTCGGCGTGCAGCCATGTTCATACGCATCCACAAAACGATCCATGACATCTTCTTTAAATCTCTCTGAAAAGTTAAAGACATAATATTTAATTCCCATTCTGTAGCAGACACTTCTCGCATCCTCCACGTCATCCAGAGAACAGCAGGTATTTTCTCTCTTAACTCCTATGTCTTCATTGTGATACAATTTCATAGTAGCACCGATACACTCGTCGCCCGATTCCTTTGTCAGCAGAGCTGCCACAGAGCTATCCACTCCGCCGCTCATTGCGATAATTGCTTTTCTCATTTTTATTCCATCCTGTTCTATGATCCGATTACCCGGAATATTATTGTTTATGATAATTTTATTTATAGATGTCAGGGGCAAAAGGTATTTTGCCCCTGATATTTATTCTAACACATTTATGTAAAATAAAAAAAGCCCTAAAAAGGGCTTTTTACATTTTACACAAATAATGGAGTAGAATAGTAACGGTCACCGGAATCCGGAAGAAGTGCCACGATTGTCTTTCCTTTGTTCTCCGGTCTCTTAGCCAGTTCGATTGCTGCATAGAGAGCTGCACCGGAGGAAATACCAACCAGGATTCCTTCATGTTTAGCGATCAGTTTGCCTGTTGCAAACGCATCTTCGTTCTCTACCGGAATAATTTCATTATATACATCTGTGTTTAATGCTTTCGGAACAAATCCTGCACCGATACCCTGAATCTTATGCGGGCCGCTCTTTCCCTGGGAAAGTACCGGAGAAGTTGCAGGCTCTACTGCTACTACTTTTACATCTGGGTTCTGGGATTTGAGATATTCACCAACACCAGTGATAGTTCCGCCTGTACCAACACCTGCTACAAAGATATCAACCTGTCCATCTGTATCTCTCCAGATCTCCGGTCCTGTAGTTTTTCTGTGGATTGCCGGGTTTGCCGGGTTCTCGAACTGTCCCGGGATGAAACTGTTCTCATATTCAGCTGCCAGTTCATTTGCTTTCGCGATTGCACCGTTCATACCTTTTGTTCCGTCTGTTAAAACAATCTCTGCACCGTATGCTTTCAGAATGTTTCTTCTCTCAACACTCATTGTCTCCGGCATGGTAAGAATTACTCTGTATCCTTTGATTGCTGCAAGAGAGGCAAGACCAATTCCTGTGTTTCCTGATGTAGGCTCAATGATTACTGCGCCAGGTTTCAGAATACCTTTCTCTTCTGCATCTTCGATCATGCTCAATGCGATACGGTCCTTAGCACTTCCTGCCGGGTTAAAGTACTCAAGTTTAACAAGAATCTTAGCTTCCAGACCAAGATCTTTCTCAATATTTCCAACCTCAAGGAGAGGTGTATTTCCAACCAGTTCTGCTGCGTTCTTATAAATTTTACCCATGAGTTCGTCCTCCCTGTTTTATATTTCATAGTAAATATATATGAATTATATGTTATATACATAATATGCTATAAAGCCGCTATTGTCAAGGGGTAAATTCAAAAAATTCCCGGTGCATATCCTTAGAGTGTGTTTGAAAAAGGCTTTCTACAAGATGTGCGTCACAATTTGTGGGAGATTTTGTCTGATTGAGGGCGGCGTAGCGGGCTACGCCAACCGAAAGAAGGCAAAATATACCGCAAAGTGGGGCGCACAGATTGCAGGAATGATTTTTCAAACACACTCCAGAACATGTTTGATGTCAAAACAGCCCCGCGATTGCACTTTCAAATCGCAGGGCTGTTGATAATCTGCTTTATACATCTATCGGTGTAATAACTCAGATCCGTTATTTATTTTTTCTCTTTCTTACCACTACCGTCGTGATAACCAATGCAGATGCTACAAGAAGCAGAAATCAGATCACGTAGTCATTTCCCATCTGTTCATACCAGTCTTTGAGATCCTGGAGTGTTACTTTATCCAGTACACTCTCCATTGCCTCATCCAGCATCTTCCATAAGCGGAGTGTTACACACTCTCCGGCTTTGCTGCATTGGTTTGGTTCATCTTCCAGACAGGCTACCGGTTTCATGCTGCCCTCTGTCAGGCGCAGGATAGTGCCTACAGTGTAAGTCTTAGGCTCTCTGGCGAGCATATAACCGCCCTGGGCTCCTCTTAAGCTCTTAACGTATCCTGCTTTCTTTAATGATGAAATAATCTGCTCCAGATATTTCTCGGAAATACCCTGTCTCGCAGCAATATCTTTAATCTTGACCAACTCACCTGTGTTATGCACAGCAAGATCCAGCATCAGTCTTAACGCATATCTTCCTTTAGTAGATATCTGCATATTCCAAAACCCTCCTGATTTTATATTTTCCGGGTATCTGAAATCTTACTTCAACCCGGCATTATATTTATAGAAACTTTTATCTATTATTATCTCCTCCCTATTTATAGAGTATTCCTGGTTATTTGGTCAAGCATATATTTTTTATTCCCTATATGAATATAGTGAAATATAGGCTACTGTTCACATGCTGCTATTTTACGATACTTTTTGTCATAATAATATGCCAAAATCCCATGACATTGTTATTATTCTTTACAGTCAAAAAATCACAGGACTCAACAACAAGCCCTGTGATTCTCATCCTTCTCTGTAATTATAGTAAATCCATAAATAATACAGTATTTTATTGACTTGCCATAATATCTGCTGTCTCTTACTTCTCCAGTTCGTCTGCTGCTTCGCAGGATCCCTTAAATCCATTACTCTTAAGTACGCTCTCTGTCACTGGTGATATCCGCAGAATGAAGGATCACTACAGGTCTGAGGTCTTTTCTGTGGAAAGAAGTGTAGATGTAGTCAAGACTTACATTGCTGTCTGCCATAATTTTCAGAAGTTCATCCAGACCGCCTACCTGATCCTTCATATCTACTACGATTGCCTGTGTGATACGGTTCATATATCCGCTCTGATTTAAAATAATCTCTGCCTTATCCGGATCGTCACAGATCATACGGAAGATTGCAAATTCCGGTGCATCGAAGCATGCAAAACCATAAATGTTAATGTTATTATTGGCAAGCATACCCGTCACTCTCTTAAGACTTCCTGCTTTATTTTCTACAAATACAATGTTCTGTTTTATCATATTGATTTCTTCCTCTCATTCTTACTCTACTTACCCTGCATAAGGCATCAATAAATTTTCTTATTTCAAGGCGGGGCGTGCAGATTGCCGGAATGATTTTTTCAAACACACTCTGGTGTTTACATCTCTTCATCCACATATCTCTGAATATTAGACGCATTTACATACTTCGTCATATGCTCACCATCCGTGATAACCAGCGTCGGTGCCTGCATGATTCCGAATTCCTTTGCCATCTCCGGATTCTTCTCCGCGTCGATGATCTCCAGTTCTTCGCCCTCGAGCATCTTCTTTGCCATCTTACAGTTCGGGCAGGTGCTTGTTGTAAACAAATATTTATGTGATGTCACCGGCTCAATCTTCACATCATCTTTTGTCATGGTAACCATGCTTGTGTGTACCGGCTGCATTTTCTTGATATCGGAATGCATCACATCATAGAGTGTACGGTTCTTATATTCCTGAGCCTTACCGTCATTCCAGTTCTGTACCGGTCTGTAATATCCGGTGATACGGCTGTAAACTTCTGCCTTCTTGCCACATTTCGGACAGGTGAAATGCTCACCACTGATATATCCATGTTCCTTACATACCGAATATGTCGGGGAAATGGTGTAATACGGCAGTTTATAATTCTCTGCAATCTTACGCACCAGTGCGGCTGCTGCCTTCCAGTCAGGAAGCTTCTCACCGATAAATGCATGGAATACAGTTCCTGATGTATACAATGTCTGCAGTTCATCCTGAATATCCAGTGCATCAAAGATATCTGTCGTATACTCAACCGGAAGATGAGAACTGTTTGTATAGTAAGGAGTATCTCCTTTCTTTCCGGCAGTCTTGATGTCCGGCCAGCGCTTTCTGTCGTGTTTTGCCAGACGATATGCGGTAGATTCCGCAGGTGTTGCCTCCAGGTTGAAAAGCTCGCCCTCGTATTTCTCCTGATAATCGGAGAGACGTTCTCTCATATGAAGCAGAACTTCTTTTGTAAATTTCCGGGTGTTCTCGTCGGACATATCTCCGCCTAACCAACGTGCATTCAATCCAACTTCATTCATTCCTACCAGACCAATCGTTGAGAAATGATTGGAAAAGCTGCCCAGGTATCTCTTTGTGTATGGATATAATCCCTCATCCAGCAGTTTACCAATGACTTCTCTCTTGATATGAAGAGAACGTGCGGAAATATCCATCAGACGATCCAGACGGTTATAAAATTCCTCAGGTGTCCTGGAAAGGTATGCGATACGCGGCATATTGATTGTTACAACGCCGACAGATCCGGTACTCTCTCCTGATCCAAAGAATCCACCGCTCTTCTTACGCAGTTCTCTTAAGTCCAGACGCAGACGGCAGCACATGCTTCGGATATCGCTTGGTTTCATATCACTGTTGATATAGTTTGAGAAATATGGTGTTCCATATTTGGATGTCATCTCAAAGAGCAGACGGTTATTCTCTGTATCAGACCAGTCAAACTCTTTCGTAATGGAATAAGTCGGAATCGGATACTGGAATCCGCGTCCGTTGGCATCACCCTCGATCATTGTCTCGATAAATGCCTTATTGATCATGTCCATCTCTTTCTTACAGTCTTTGTACTTGAAGTCCATATTCTTACCGCCCACGATAGCAGGAAGCTCTGCAAGGTCATCCGGTACGGTCCAGTCCAGTGTGATATTGGAGAACGGTGCCTGTGTTCCCCATCTGCTTGGAGTATTTACTCCATAAATAAAGGATTCAATGCACTTCTTCACTTCCGGATAGCTTAAATTGTCTGCTTTAACAAACGGTGCAAGATACGTATCAAAAGAAGAGAATGCCTGTGCACCGGCCCACTCATTCTGCATGATTCCAAGGAAGTTGACCATCTGGTTACAAAGAACGCTTAAATGCTTCGCCGGTGAAGATGTGATCTTACCTTCGATTCCGCCAAGTCCCTCCTGAATCAGCTGCTTCAGTGACCATCCTGCACAATATCCGGTCAGCATGGACAAATCGTGGATATGAATATCTGCATTTCTGTGCGCCTCTGCAATCTCATTGTCATAAATCTCAGACAGCCAGTAGTTAGCAGTAACTGCACCGGAGTTGCTTAAGATCAGACCACCGACAGAATAAGTAACGGTAGAGTTCTCTTTTACACGCCAGTCCTCAACTTTAACATAGCTGTTTACGATTTCTTTGTAGTCAAGAATCGTTGACTTCATATTGCGGACTTTCTCTCTCTGCTTACGATAAAGAATATATGCCTTGGCCACATCTGAATAACCTGCCTGGATCAGTACGTTCTCTACGCTATCCTGAATCTCCTCTACTGTAATCTTATTATCTGTGATTTTGTCCTGAAAATCAGAAGTAACACGCAGCCCTAAGAGATCGATCATCTCTTCGCTATAATTTTTCTCTTTCGCATCAAAGGCTTTATGGATTGCGGCTGTAATCTTGCCAATTTTAAATTCGTCCATCTCGCCGTCACGTTTTACTACCTGAAACATAACTATTGCCCCCATTTTCTCTTGTTCATATGTCCTGTTACGGACACTTTCCGTTTACCGTTCACTCCGTTCCGGCAAACGCTGTAGGTCTATTGTATCAGAGTATCTATCTTTCGTCAACACGCAAAAACACCACATAATGTTCTCCATCTCTCGAAAAAGTACAATATATGGTGTTTTTCAGGCTTTTAAATTTTTTATTCTATTGTTTCAACTCACAGTCGGTAATTTCACAGAGTCTGACATGTCAGCAACATGCTGACTGTGATTTGCCTCATATCAGTAGGGGATACCGATTTCTCTCCGCCCGCCACTGCCGTTCATTTTCTTGTTTGCAATTCATCTCACCACCTATAGAAGGCCACTGAAAAAGTCCTTTTTGCGTATAAATTAACACAAAATAAAGTACATCAATCAACTTTGAGACACTGTATATAGTATGAAAAAACAGTTTTTCAGTGGCGTCCCTATAGAGGTGGGAGAATCCTTGTTATATCTTGTTGAAGCGCATACGTCGGTTTATTGCTTTTATGCCAAATAATCCGTTAAAATAACTATAAATATACTAACGATTTTCAAAAATCAGTATAACATATATCCAACCCAAAATAAACATACGTTCCCATTAATCTACATTCTGAATTTACTTTCATTTCAGAAAGTAGAATCCCCGAAAGTTCATTCTGAAAAGTTTATTACAAAAACTTCATTATCAAAAGTTTCATCCCGAAAAGCTCATTCCAGAATATATTTACACAACTTTAGGATAAATTTCCTTCGGCACTCTGGCCTTCACAGCGATTCCCTCATCTGTGTATTCTTCCGAGATCAGCTGGCCATACTCACGTATAAGCTGAATCTTTCCTGCTTCGCTGTATGGGAAAAGGCGCTCTACATAAATCTGTTCTTCTGTCAGAAGCTTCTCCAGCAGGTCATTGAGATCATCCAGCCCCTCTCCTGTCTTTGCAGAAATCTTCAGCGTATAATCAGACTTAAAATCTCTCAGCACAGAAGCGCCAGGCGCATCCTGCTTGTTAAAAAGTGTGATGATCTTCTTTCCCATAACGCCAAGCTCGCGCAGTGTCTCATATACAACATGCATCTGCATCTCAGCCTGCGGATTCGAGGAATCCACAACGTGGATAATGTAATCCGCATATTTCGCCTCTTCCAGTGTACTCTTGAATGCCTCTACCAGATGATGCGGCAGTTTATGAATAAATCCTACCGTATCCGTCAGCAGAATCTGCTGCCCATCTTTCAGATTGAGCAGTCTGGTCGTCGGGTCCAGTGTTGCAAACAATTTATCTTCAGACAGGACATCAGAACCTGTCAGTTTATTTAACAGTGTAGACTTTCCTGCATTCGTATATCCCACGATTGCAGCAGTCTTCATATTGCCTCTCGCACGACTGGAACGAATCAGCTCTCTGTGCTTCTCTACCTGAGACAGTTCCTGTTTCAGTGCAGAAATTCTGGTACGGATCAGGCGTCGGTCCGTCTCCAGTTTCTTCTCACCAGGACCTCTCGTTCCGATTCCTCCGCCCAGACGGGAAAGAGATTCTCTCAAACCAACCAAACGTGCTGCTCTGTAGCGGAGCTGTGCAAGCTCTACCTGAATCTTACCTTCACTGGTGATAGCGCGTGCCGCAAAGATATCCAGAATCAGCAATGTTCTGTCCATTACCTTGCAGTCGAGCTCACGCTCCAGGTTATTTAACTGTGCAGGAGAAAGTTCATCATCACAGATAATACCGGTCGCATCCATGGCATACACCAACGCACGCACTTCCTCGATCTTACCTTTACCGATATAGGTTCCCGGATGCACTGCTTCTCGATTTTGTATGATCTTACCTACTGTGACAGCTCCTGCAGTTGAGGCAAGCTCTTCCAGCTCATCCAGTGATTCCTCTACGTTGTCGTTATCACCTGTCTGAACCCCTACAAGAACTACCCGTTCCTCCAGCTTTCCAAATTCTTCCATAACATCTCCTTAATCAGACAATTGTGAATCAGCACTGCTATCTTCCCCACTTACACGGGTCTTCAGAAAAGCCAGCTCCTTTTTCACTGTCTTATCATCCGGATACAGTCCCAGATATTCGTTCGCTTTCTGCAGTGCAGTCTGGAAGTCCAGCTTCTTCTCATATACAGCAATCTCATTAAACAGCAGACTCTGCATATCTTCTGCATCTGCCACATGGATTCCACTTGATATATTAGAAAGAGCACTGTCGTAATCTCCGTCCTCTATATCGCATAATGCAAGCCCGTTGAATCCTTTTGCCCCATTCTCAGCCTGTGATACATACTGCTGGAACATTGTCCTCGCATTCGCGCTGTCTCCCTGATCCATGTATACCATTCCAAGAAGTGCCAGAGCTTCTGTATTATCACCGTCTATGGCCTGTTTCAGCTCAGCTGTCGCGTTTTCATAATCATCCATGTAATAATAAACACGGCCTCTGTCACAGTGATCCTGCGCATTCTTCGCATTTCCGGATAATGCCGCTTCCAGATAACGGGTTCCGTCTGCCTCCATATCCTTGTCCAGATATGCTCCATAAATCTGGAGTGCTCTGTCATAGGTCGCATCCTCGCCATATGCCTGCTCGAAATTAGAGGAAGCTTCTTCATAAGAATCCATGGCCAATGCAGTCTCACCTGTCAGAAAATACAGATCAGCATCCATATTGTAAGATTCCGCCAGCGCCTGACAGTCTGCCATTGCCTCTTCATATTCTTTCAGTTTCAGATAAGCCGCCGCCCTGTAAGAAAGGATATCTTTCTTTAATGCCTTGCCAACTTTGTCACAGTCAAGGGCATTGCTAAAATATGTTACCGCCTCATCATAATTTCCCAGTTTCAGCTGAGCCACTCCTGCTCCCCTGTATGACTGGGCAGGCTTCACACCTGCGGATATCGCAGCCTCATATTCTTCCAGTGCAACCTCATAATTTCCATTTTCCAGATCCTGGGCTGCCTGCTTATAATTCTTCGTACTTTCTGCACTGCAGCCTGTCAAGAGTGTAAGACTCAGACAGGCTGCAGCCAGAAACAATCCTGTTTTTCTGTTATTCATGCAATTCCTTTGCCTGCAGATCAGTCAACGATCAGACCTTCTGCTTCCATTACTTTCACTACTCGCTCAACATTCTCGCGGCAGATCTCATCAGTTCCGGCTTCCACCATAACACGGATCAGTGGCTCTGTACCACTCTCACGTACAAGGATACGTCCATCGCTGCCAAGACTCTTGGCAACTTCATTTACAACTTTAACCACATTTTGATTCTCTCTTGCCGTCTTTTTATCTGCTACGCGCACATTTCTCAGAAGCTGTGGATAAACTTTCATCTCTTTTGCGAGATCACACAGAGTTCGCCTTCTTCTCTACACATGCCTCCATCACCATCAGAGAAGTAAGGATTCCATCACCCGTTGCGGCATAACGGCTGAAAATGATATGTCCGGACTGCTCACCGCCAAGACTGTAATCATTCTCCATCATATTCTCGGCAACATATTTATCACCTACGGCAGTCTGCTCATACTTCATGCCTTCTCTTTCCAGAGATTTATACAGACCAAGGTTTGACATAACAGTTGTTACTACCGTGTTGCCATTTAGCCTTCCCTGCTCTTTGAGATATTTTCCACATACATACATGATCTTATCACCATCAATCACATTTCCTTTGTGATCGACTGCGATACAGCGGTCAGCATCACCATCATAGGCAAAACCGATATCCAGGCCATTATCCACCACATATTTCTGAAGTACTTCAATATGAGTAGAACCGCAGTTCGTATTGATATTTGTACCATCCGGCTGATTATTGATCACATAAGTCTTTGCCTGAAGTGCATCAAATACACTCTTTGCGATAGCAGAAGAACTTCCGTTTGCACAGTCAAGACCTACCTTGATTCCCTTAAAATCACGGCTTGGGATAGAAATCAGATGTCCGATATAACGGTTTCTTCCGGAAGCAAAGTCTACGGTACGTCCGATATCCTCTTTCGTTGCCAGAGGGAGATCCTCGATCAGACCATCAAGATATGCCTCGATTCTTGCCTCTACCTCTGCTTCAATCTTCTGTCCATTACCGTTAAGGAGCTTGATTCCATTATCATAAAATGGATTGTGGCTTGCAGAGATCATGATTCCACAGTCAAAATCCTCTGTACGTACTGCATAGGAAACACTCGGAGTAGTCGTTACATGAAGAAGATATGCATCTGCACCGGATGCAGTCAGACCTGCAACAAGTGCATACTCGAACATATAGCTGCTTCTTCTTGTATCTTTACCGATTACGATCTTGGCCTTATGGTCTCTTCCGTAATACCAGCCTACATAACGTCCTACTTTAAACGCATGGTCTACTGTCAGTTTGACATTAGCTTCTCCTCGAAATCCATCTGTTCCAAAATATTTTCCCATAATATAACTCTCCTTTCACTTACACAGTTGTATACATTTATCTTTTTTACAACTATTCAGCCCTCTGCCATTGCAGTTACTCTTTTATTTATAAAGTCCCTGCGGATATACACCTGCATCTGTGAGATTTTTAAATGCTTCCATCACTGCTTCTTTATCTTCCTGATAAGTTACGCCAAACCAGGTGTCCTTTGTCTCCAGGACATCCACGCTGGCGCTGCCGTTCTTGATCAGCTGATCTACCAGAATTGGAAGCAGATATTCTTTCTTAATATCATCCGGAGCCAGGCTGCTTAAGAATTCCACGAAACCTTTCTCAAGGATTTCCATAAAGTCCGGGGTCAGACCCCACATGTTCATGGAAACCAGATCCTTTACATCAAGTTTTCGTACGCTTCCGTCTGCGTTTCTTGCCTCAGCGCCATCAGCAGTCTTAAATATATCATGTGTTTCATCCACACCTGTAAGCTGTCCATTCTCAATGTTGCAGATTCCTCTTGTAACACTTCCGTTATCACTTAATGTGTTGCCAAGTCTGAAACCTGCCATGCAGATATGAATCCTGCCGTCTTTTGGCTGTTCCTGAATAAGGTAATCATGAACTTTTACATAGGCTTCCTTTCCATAGTAGTCATCTGCATTGATTACGATAAATGGCTCATCCAGTACTTTCTTCGCAGCAAGTACGGCCTGGCCGGTTCCCCATGGTTTCGTGCGGTCAGCTGGTTTGGTGAAGCCTTCCGGCAGATCATCAAGTTCCTGGAATACATATTCTACTTCTGTGATCTTCTCGATACGCTCACCGATCACTTTGCGGAATTCCTCTTCCAGATCCTTGCGGATGATAAATACTACTTTGTTAAATCCAGCTTCCAGTGCATCATGGATAGAATAGTCCATGATAATCTCTGCCGCACGGTCCTACCGGCGCAAGCTGTTTGATTCCCTTTCCAAAACGACTTCCGATTCCTGCTGCCATAATTACAAGTGCTGTTTTCTGCATAAATATTTTCCTCCTGTTTACCTTCTCCCCAAAATCTATTCTTCATCCTGCAGGTTACTTAATTTAGCTGCCTGATCTGCTGCGATCAGACTGTCAATAATCTCATCCAGGTCACCATTTAAAATATTCTCAAGTCTGTGCAGTGTCAGTTTGATTCTATGATCGGTCACACGTCCCTGTGGGAAGTTATAAGTTCTGATCTTCTCGGAACGGTCACCTGTCCCGATCTGGCTTCTTCTTGCCTCAGCCTCAGCGTCATGCTGTTTCGCAAGTTCCATCTCATACAGACGGGAACGCAGGACTTTCAGCGCCTTATCCTTGTTCTTAAGCTGTGACTTCTCATCCTGACAGGAGATAACGATTCCTGTCGGAATATGAGTCAGACGTACCGCAGAGTCTGTAGTATTGACACACTGTCCACCATTTCCTGATGCACGGAATACGTCAAATTTACAGTCATTCATATCCAGATGGAAGTCGATTTCCTCCGCTTCCGGCATGATCGCAACTGTACAGGTAGAGGTATGGATACGTCCGCCGGATTCTGTCTCCGGAACTCGCTGTACACGATGCACACCGCTCTCATATTTCAGTCTGGAATATGCACCCGCACCTGTGATCATGAATGTTACTTCCTTGAAACCACCGATTCCGTTCTCATTAAGACTCATCATCTCTGTTTTCCAGCGGCGGGATTCTGCGTATTTTACATACATACGGTAAATCTCCGCTGCAAAAAGAGCTGCCTCGTCTCCACCGGCACCTGCACGAATCTCAACGATAACGTTCTTGTTATCATTCGGGTCCTTCGGCAGAAGCAGGATCTTAAGTTCATGTTCCAGTTCCTCTACATTCTTCTTCGCATCAGATAACTCTTCCTTGAGCATCTCACGCATATCTTCGTCCTTCTCCTCCTCAAGCATGGAAAGACTATCCTGAATCGTCTCTTTATTCTTCTTATACTCGCGGTAAGCATCTACGATTGGCTGCAGGTCACTCTGTTCCTTCATCAGCTTCTGAAAATGCTCCTGATTATCTGTAACACCAGGCTCTCCAAGCTCATTAAGCACTTCTTCAAAGCGAATGAGCAGATCGTCTAATTTATCAAACATATTTCTCCTCCTGTAGTTTCTTTCGTCCAAGAACCACGCGGTCCAGCCCGCAAAGGTCCTGCCTTATCTCAATATCTTCATAGCCTTCTTTTCGTAAAAGGTCAGCCACATCTTCTCCCTGGCTGCATCCGATCTCATATAAGAGCCAGCCACCCGGGGCAAGATAATTCTTTGCCTGTCTGGTGATGGTCCTGTAGAAATAAAGACCATCCTCCAGGCCATCCAGAGCCATTCGCGGATCATGAAGCCTCACTTCTTCCATCAGCCCTTCAATCTCTGCGGTAGGAATATATGGCGGATTTGATATAATCATATCATAAGCTATGCTATGATTTCCATTGCTATTTTTATGTTCAGCATATTTTATTATATCTTTTTCCGAAACGCCCGCTTCATGTACTATGTTTTGCATTTCAGAATTCACTGCCTGCACTTTATCTGTATCTGAACCATTTTGTATACATTCCTGCCTCTCCTTAAAAAAAGCAGAAGAAAACAGATCACCCTGTATAAACTCAGCTCTGTCAGCCACCTCCAGTGTCCGGGCATTTCGCTCTGCCACTTCCAGTGCCAGTTCTGACAGATCCACGCCTGTTCCACAGGCCTTTGGCATTTCTTTCAGAATGCTTATCAGGATACAGCCTGATCCTGTACACATGTCCAGTATATGCAGCTCTTTGTCGGCTTCTGCTGTCTTCGCACATTCAAGTGCTGCTTCCACCAGAGTTTCCGTGTCCTGTCTCGGCACCAGCACGTTTTCATTTACATAAAATTCATATCCCATAAAAAAAGCCTGATGCGTCAGATGCTGCAGCGGTATGTGCTCAGCACGTCTGCCAATCAGTTTCAGATATTGATCAGCAGTCTCTTCTGAGACATTCTCTTCTCCGTGTGCAAAATAATACGCCCGGCTTTTTCCTGTTGTATATTCCAGAAGGAGCCAGGCATCCAGCCCGGCTTCCCCAATCCCTGCCTTCGCAAGGATATTCTGTCCTTTTTTTAATAACCCTGTCAGAGTTTCACTGCTCATGGAGTCATACCTTTCTCTTTATTGTTCAAATATTTCAATCATTATTGGCACTGTTCCTTATAATATACAGAATTTATGTTACTGTTCACACTCCACTATCCCGCGAGGTGTTTTGGCATGGATATGCCAAAATCCCGAGACATACAAGCCAAAATTCCATTGCCGCAGGCAATCTGGAATGAATTTTGGCTGCGTTACTGAGAACGGAGTGAACAGTAACGAATTTATATTATTTCTCACTCTGCTTTTTTCTGAGCAGCACTTTCTGAAACTGTATTCCCAGATACATTTTCAGGTTCAACCTCAACGCCAAACTCTTCTTTCAGGTATGCTCTCCAGTCAAAGACTGCCTCAACAGCTTTGATTGCAACTTCTGCCATATCTGCTGTCGGTTCCTTGGTTGTCAGTTTCTGCATTGCCAGACCTGGTTTGCTGAAGAAATCAGCGATCTTGCTGTCTGATCTGCCTGCCCACTGGATGATCTCAAATGAAATTCCGGCAACGACCGGCACCATGAGGAGTCTTCCGAAGAGTCTCACCCAGTAAACCGGAACCAGTACAAAAATAAAATGAAGGAAAATGCTGACAAGCATAACCAGAAACAGAAAGCTTGTTCCGCAGCGTTTATGCTGTCTGGAACTTGCCATGACATTCTCTACGGTAAGCGGCAGTCCATGTTCCACGCAGTTAATACATTTGTGTTCTGCGCCGTGATACATGAAAGTTCTCTGAATATCCTTCATTCTGGAAATCAGAAGCATGTATCCCATAAATAATGCCAGTTTCACAAATGCCTCCACTACGGTAACTACGAACTCTGAAGCACCGACTTTCCTGCAAAGACTTGCAAGCGCATATGGCAGTAACATAAATGCCGCAATCGATACTACAATTGAAATCGCAACTGTCACATATAACAGCCATTTAAACTGCTTATCTTCCTTTTCTTTCTTCGCCTCGCGCTCTTCCTCGGAAAGTGCTGCGTTTGCTTTTGCCTCTTCTTCAT
>NZ_JBWLUT010000112.1:0-5596 GCF_056504575.1 Blautia sp. CGZ-1-C1 | reverse complement strand
TTCCTGCAAAGAAGCGTCTGGCTGATTTCCCGAACTATCTGATTCACAGAGCAGAGCAGCTTGAGAATCTTTATATCTTCACAAACACAGAAGGAACACCGGAAAATATCCGCAAGTTCCATCCGAACCTGATCGTAAGCTCCACAGGTTCCGCACCACTGCTTCCTCCGATCAAAGGACTTCACGACCGCATTGACAAAGAAGGCAGCAAGGTCGCTTCTATCCTGGGAATGATTAATCACATCAATGATTATCCGGAAGATATGACAGGCAAGAAGGTTGTTGTTGTGGGCGGCGGCGCTGTTGGTCTTGATGTTGTGGAATTCTTTGCAGCAAGAAATGCTGAGATTTCTATCGTGGAGATGATGGATCAGATTGGACGTGACCTGGATCCTGTTACAAAGAATGACATGAAAGACCAGATGAAGAAACATCATGTGGCCCAGCTTACAAAGACAGCTCTTCAGGAAGTAAAAGACAGCTCTTTTCTTGTAAAAGATGCAGAAGGTGAACGTGAGCTTCCATTTGACTACGGATTCGTATGTCTTGGTATGAGAGCTCAGGGACAGCTTTTCGCAGAGCTTTCCGATGCTTTTGTTTCTGATGATGTTGAGATCCTGAACATCGGAGACAGCAAACGTGCAAGAAGGATCATCGACGGAACTCTGGAAGGAAGAAATATCCTTAATACACTGACTCAGATGGGATACCTTCAATAAAAACCTTTACAACAAAATACTTTACAACAAAATACAAAAGGGGATATTATAATGGCTGAAAGAATTACCGGACATACTGAATTAATCGGTCTGATGGCTTACCCGATCCGTCACTCCAGCTCTCCTGCAATGCAGAATGAGGCTTTTGCAAAACTCGGGTATGACTACGCTTACCTTGCTTTCGAGGTTGGCGCAGATGAAATTGAGGATGCAGTAAAAGCAATCCGTACTCTGAAAATGAGAGGATCCAATGTTTCCATGCCAAACAAAACTCTGGTTGGAAAATACCTGGATGAGCTTTCTCCTGCTGCAGAATTATGCGGTGCAGTTAACACAATCGTAAATGACAACGGCCATCTTACAGGTCATATCACTGACGGTATCGGATTTATGTCTGCCCTGAAAGATAATGATATTGACGTGATCGGAAAGAAAATGACCATCGTCGGTGCAGGTGGTGCTGCTACTGCTATCGAAATCCAGGCTGCTTTGGATGGCGTTGCTGAGATTACAATCTTCAACCGCAAGGATGAATTCTGGGATCGTGCAGTATCCACAGTAGAGAAGATCAACACAAAGACATCCTGCCATGCAGTTCTTTATGATCTGGCAGACCTTGATAAACTGAAAGCTGAGATGGATGACAGTTTTATCTTTGTCAATGCTACAGGTGTGGGAATGAAACCACTGGAAGGACAGTCCGTTGTTCCGGACAAATCTTACTTCCGTCCTGAGCTGGTCGTTATTGATGTTCCTTACTCTCCGCTGGAGACAAAGATGCGTTCTATGGCAAAAGAGGCAGGGTGCAAGACAATGAACGGTCTGGGAATGATGTTATTCCAGGGCTCTGCTGCATTTGAGTTATGGACAGGCGAACCAATGCCTATTGAACATATGAAAGAGATTCTTCACATCTCCTATGATGACTGATACCTGATGGTATCTTCAGTAATGATATCTTATATTGTGATGCAGAACAGATCATTTCACCGATCTTTCCACACATAATATTTGATATATACCGCTTTTCGGCGTACTGCAGGAGATGTACTGATATATTTACTCCGCGCAGAATGTGCATATCCTGCAGTTTGCTTTCAAGCGTGTATATGTATAGAATCAAAAGCCTGTTGATCAGGCTTATGTTACGGTTATTCTTATAATAGTTCTATAAAATACTGCGGATGCGGCTTATATTATAGCAAATCCCAGTCTACTGTTTATTGCTTTTTGCAATTAAACCAGAGGATTACCTGATTGGGTTAAAGCAAAGAATTTACCTGACCGGATTAGGTTCAGTATTTCACAGAACTTCCAATATAACAGAAAATATGAGGATAAACAGATGAACACAGTTCAGGTAAAAAACACTGTGATCGGTGAAGGCAGACCTAAGATCTGCGTTCCCATCGTAGGAAGAACAAAAACAGACATTCTCGAAGAAGCAAAAAAGATTACCACTCTTCCGGTTGATGTGGTTGAATGGCGTGTTGACTGGTTCGATGATGTCTTTGCTACTGAGAAAGTATTAGAGACCGCTAAAGAACTTCAGGAAGTTTTAAAAGACATTCCTGTTCTCCTTACATTCCGTACTTCTAAAGAGGGCGGGGAGAAGGAGATCTCTGTAAGTGATTATGCTGCTTTAAATATTGCCGCAGCCCAGAGTGGCTATGTAGATTTAATTGATGTGGAAGCTTTTACCGGTGATGACGTTGTAAAAACAATTATCAACGCTGCTCATGAGGCAGGTGTGAAAGTAATCGCTTCTAACCATGATTTCTTTAAGACTCCGGAGAAGGATGAGATTATCAGACGTCTTCGCATGATGCAGGATTTCGGTGCTGATATTCCGAAAATGGCTGTTATGCCGACCTGCAAGCAGGATGTTCTTACACTCCTCTCTGCTACTCTGGAAATGTCTGAGAAATATGCAGACCGCCCGATCATTACCATGTCCATGGCAGGAACAGGCGTTATCAGCCGCCTGACAGGTGAGACATTCGGTTCCGCTCTCACCTTCGGCGCTGCTTCCAAAGCTTCCGCACCGGGACAAATCGGTGTGAATGAATTAAAGCAGGTGCTGGATATTATTCACAGCAGTCTGTGATCTGTTGATGAATGATGTGATATCAGATGTTATTCTTGCCTATAGTCGCCTGGTATCACTCATATCCGGCAACAGATGATTGCTATCCCATGAGATATACGGCAAATAAATATTTGCTCAAATAATACTCCTTAAAATTCCCATGACAAAGAACCTGTCGAAACCTGACAGGTCCTTTGTTTTTATACTTTTTTCTGATCGATCATCAAATTCAGGATTGTAACATCTGTATCTTTCATTCCAACTCTTCCTACGTATCCCATATTTCGGATTGTATCCTCAACATTATCACGTACCAATCCCTCGCCTGCCTGAAAACAATGATCTGCATCCTCCAGAGCGTATGCCATAATTGCTGCATCTACTGCTGAAGCGATTTTAGCAGCACATGAAGACTTAGCTCCATCACATACAATGCCACTTGTATTTGCAAGAGCATTTGTGATTGTTTTAGATATTGCATTGTAATCACCACCGTTTAACCAGGATATGGCAGCTCCTGCTCCACATGCGGCACTTACTGCTCCACAGTAAGCTGACAGACTTCCAATATAAGTTTTCTGGTGAATCGCTATTAAGTTGCTTACAACCAGTGCACGATACATTTTCTCTTTAGAAACTTTAAGTTCTCTGGCGTATTCGATGACTGGTAGAGAACAGGTCATTCCCTGATTTCCGCTCCCGGAATTAATAACTACTGGCATAGAGCATCCATTCATTCTTGCATCAGATCCAGCTGCCGCCTTTGCTCTGGCACGTACTTTAACATCATCACCATATGCTCGAAGCAGGGTACGTCCCACTTCTGCTCCGTAATGATTACGCAGACCTTCTTCAGAAATTGCTGTATTCATGACAATCTGGCGTCCTATGACTTCCTCTATCTCTTTTATATCCACAATTTCTGCAAACTCCAGAATATCTGCTACATTCAACAAATCTCTTTTATCCTGTTTTTTCTCTGTTTTTTTCTGCTGAAAGCCCCTCTTTTCCAATAGTATCTCATCGTCTTTTTTGATTAGAACAATATTCGTATGTTTATTTTCTATAACCACAACTGCTCTATGTCCATTTTGTGTAAGTTCTGCACGGATATAAAGATTCTCTACTCCTTCTTCAAGATAACATGTACAGAATTGTGTTTCGAGAAGTTTTGCTGTCTGAATGCGTTCAGTTTCTGTAATTCCTTCCAATACTTCCAGTTTTCGTTCTGCCTGACCACCAACCATTCCAAGAACTGCAGCAGCTTCAATGCCCCTCATTCCTCCTGAATTTGGTACTGTAACACTTTTTACATTTTTTATTATATTTCCACTGCAATAAAGATTTAAATGTCCATCATATTTTTTATTTCCATCATCATCTGTTTTTATCACTTTTTCCAGCACAGAAGCTGCTGTTGCTGTTGCATATGCAATCGCAATAGGTTCCGTACATCCCAGAGCAGGAACAAGTTCTTCTCTGAGAATCTCCAGATAACTCTCATACACTTTTTTTCCATGAATGCGCTCTCTCTTCTCCTAACTGTCAAGCAAAGTTCTTTACCATCTAATTTAGATGATATGTTTTTTCTTACGGCAGCATTTTTCCTGCTGCAAGATAAATTTCATACCATTCTTCACGGCTCAGAACAATATCGGATGCTTTACTTATATCCTGAATTCTTTTCAGATTTGTACTTCCTACAATTGTCTGGATTCCTGCAGGATGACGCATAATCCACGCAACTGCGATTGCATTCTGTGTTACCCCATATTTCTCTGCCAGACGATCTAACACTTTATTCAGTTCCGGAAATTTCTCGTTTCCAATAAATATTCCTTCAAACATTCCATACTGGAACGGAGACCATGCCTGCAATGTCATTTTCTTCAGTCTTGCATACTCGATAATACCACCATCACGATTACATCCTGCATCATTATGTATGTTTACATTTAGTCCTGCATCAATAGTTGGACAGTGAACTGCTGAAAACTGTATCTGATTAATACAGATTTTTCCACCACAGTATTGATTTAATAATTCAATCTGCATCGGATTGTGATTGCTTACACCAAATGCTTTTACTTTTCCGCTTTTTTCCAGAATTTCAAATGCTTCTGCTACCTCTTCCGGCTCCATCAACGCATCTGGACGATGAAGAAGTAATATATCTACATAATCTGTTTTTAAACGTTTCAAACTTCCATCTACAGAATTCAGAATATATTCCTTTGAAAAATCATAACAGATACCCGGACGTATGGCACATTTTGTCTGAATCACCATCTTTTCACGCAACTGAGGTGTCAGCGCATTTCCAAATACCGTTTCGGCTTCTCCGCCTGCATAAATATCTGCATGATCAAAAAAGTTAATTCCACACTCCAGTGCTCCTTCAGTCAGACTCCTTACCGCTTTTTCATCAGATAAACCTGTAATTCTCATGCATCCAATTCCAATTCTTGATACATTGTCTATTTTGTCACTAATCTGAAACATTTTCATTTTTTGTATCCTCCTGTATTATACTTAATTTATGTATTTCTCTTTAGTTAACGTATTTCTTTTATTCTTTTGTCCAGTTTTTTAAGTGCAAAAACATATATTTTCACTGCATTCTTCAGATTTTCAAACAATTCCGCTTCATCTGCACAATGACAGTTTCCATGTCCTTTTGGAAGTCCGAGCCTGTCTAGATTTCGCTCCTGTCCAGGGCCAAATGCCACTGCATTGGGAATTTTCCTCGCATAAGTTCCTCCTCCCATAACAAATGGTCTGCCGTGAA
>NZ_JBWLUT010000111.1:0-16073 GCF_056504575.1 Blautia sp. CGZ-1-C1 | reverse complement strand
AGAAGTGTGTGGAGGATACTTCGATGGAGGAAAAGTTGCGAAACGGGCAGGTGTGGGAGCAGCGACGGTGTATCGTTATTTTTCTTCAAAGATAGAACTGGTAATTGAGACTGCAGAAGTCTACTGGGAAAAGGTTTCGGAGAAATACTTAGGAGAGTTCGAAGACGGGTAATACGCCAAATATTGCTGATGCAAAATCAGAGGCTACTTTGAAAATGGATGGCATCGAGAGTTCAGGCTATGATCAGTTACGGAAAATTTTGAATGTTTTTTGCAGGATATTTCTGGAGCGAAAGACCGTTTTTGAAGTTTCTTCACGAATTTGATGTTTTTGTGAAAAAGTATAATGTATCAGAGGAACATTTGGCTGATTATGAAAATGGGATTCATTAAATTGAAACCTTATGTGACCATTGCTCTCGAGAAAGGTCTGGTAGATAAAAGTCTTTCTTTTCTCTAACTGTTACAGTGGATGAGATGTATTTCTCTCTGACACATACCCTCCTTGCACTGATGGAGAAATTGGCAGTAGGAGGAGATATTCTGTCATCTGACCAGAATGTGGAGAGTGAAAAGCGAATCCGTATCATTCTGGAGCTACCTGTTAAGAGGAATCAGAAATTTCTAAAATATGTTTAATCTGGAGGTGTACCAGTGAAAAAGTTAACGACAGGGAAAATATGCGCAGTTCGCAGCTGGACAGTTTGGATGGGCGATGCTGTCCGGGATTATTTCTAACTGGCTTGTATATTTTTATCAGCCGATAAGCAGCCATCGAGTCAGGGACAGACAGTATTTATTCCACAGGGGCTGGTGGTCTTCGGCATATTTACCTTATACTCTGGCGGAATTACAGCTTTCGGAAGAATTTTTGATGCTTTTACAAATCCAATGATCGCATCTTTATCTGACAAGAGATCTACGTCAAAAAATGGGCGAAGAATTCCGTTTTCTGAAATGGGCATCTTTACCGCTGGCGCTTTACATATGGTTTTCTGGTCGCCGGTTAATAAAGAATAAGCTGGATCAATGGAGTGTTTTGCTGATTATGATTCTCGCGTATTCTATATACTGCTTACTGTACACCATATAATGCGTTGATTCCGGAACTTGGACATACCCAGCAGGAAAGACTTAATATTTCCACGGTCATTTCCTTTACATTTATTGCCGGAACTGCAGTGGCGTATCTGGCACCTACGATATGGGGGATGTTTATTCCGGCATTTGGCAGAGTTGGTGCTATCCGTATGACCTTTACTTTGATGGCGGCTGTAGCGTTTATCTGTATGCTTGTGCCGGTATTTTGCATTCGTGAAAAGGATTATGTAGATACGGTTCCTGCAAAGGAGTCAGCTTTTGGATCTCTTGCAGCTACTTTTAAGAATGCAGAATTTCGCAAGTTTGTGGCATCTGATATTTTCTACTGGATCGCACTTACCATGTTTCAGACAGGTCTTCCATTTTTTGTCACCAGTCTTTTGAAGCTTCCAGAAACGATGACAACTTTGTATTTTGTGGGAATGACAGCGTTGTCCCTTGTATTTTATATTCCGGTAAATAGGCTTACTCCTAAACTTGGAAAGAAAAAGATGATTTTGTTTGCATTTGCAGTATTTAGCTTTGCCTATTTTTATACCCGGATTTATGGGAAAAATAAGCTTTATTCCGGCATCGGTGCAGGGACTGATCCTGACAGTCGTGGCGGCTCTTCCTATGGCGATTTTCGGAATTCTTCCGCAGGCTGTTGTGGCAGATATTTCGCAGAGCGACTCGATTACATCAGGAAGCAATCGTGAAGGAATGTTTTATGCGGCAAGGACATTTGCATTTAAACTTGGGCAGAGTATTTCTATGCTGATATTTACCGCAGTCTCGACGATAGGGGCAGCAGAAGGAACTGGTTATAGAGTTGCTGCTTTTGGGGCAGCAGTATTCTGCTGTATAGGTGGAATTATACTGGTATTTTATAATGAGAAAAAGATTAATGGGATTATTAATAGGCATCAGTAAAGATTATAATACAGGCATGTATCGAATGGTGGAAAGCAGATAGCAATAGAATTATGAAAAAGTAACAGGAGTACATACGAATGGAAATAATACATGAGAATGAATATTTGTATAAAATGAATGATGAAATAGAACCATATCTTGCAACGCACCGTCAGGAGGGGTACGTTCCTGGTGCAGAGGATCATCTGCATCGAAAAGACACGGGGATAGTGGGGAAAATTTATGTACAGCGTTACCTGGCAGAGAAACCGAAAGGCGTGATTATAATCAGTCATGGTTTTACAGAAGCAGCGCCGAAATATGATGAGATGATTTATTATTTTCTGAAGGCTGGATATCATGTGTATATGCCGGAACATATGGGACATGGACAAAGTTATCGCCTGACAGCAGATCCATCTCTTGTACATATAGATACCTGGAAGCGATATGTGAGGGATTTTTTGAAAATATGCCATGTGATTAAAAAAACATATCCTGAACTGCCATGTAGTTCTTTTTGCTCATTCCATGGGTGGGGCAATTGGAACAATTGCAGCTGCATGGGAGCCGCAACTGTTTCAGAAGATTATATTGAATTCTCCTATGCTCCGCCCGCTTACCGGAAATGTTCCCTGGCCATTGGTGATCGCTATTGCACAGACGAAGTGCCTTTTGGGAAAAAAGGAAGACTATGTGGCTGGTCAGAAGCCTTATGATGGTAGTGAGACTTTCGAAACCAGTGGATGTACTTCCAGACCGAGATTTGAAAAATATAATGAGCTGCGTAAAGAGAATAAAAAATTCCAGGTTAGTGCAGCCTCTTATGGATGGCTTCTGGCGTCTGTAAAAATGAGCTGGTACATAAAATATTGCGGATGGAAGAAACTGTCAGCACCTGTTTTGCTATTTCAGGCAGAAAAAGATGATTTTGTATCTGTAAACGCATTGAGAAAATTTGCAGAGAAAATCAATCACAGAGGAATCACTTCCTGTGAATATGTTTACCTGCCGGGAACCAGACATGAGACCTACTGCAGCGATGACAGGACGATGGAAATGTATTTAGATAAGATTATGAAGTTTCTGGATTCATGTAGCGGGGAGATGTTTTCTCATTATGAGGTGTTGAGAGAGTAAATCATTGTCTGAAAGTTATATAAAACCTTTGGAATGTTACTTTACGCTAAAATGGTTTCATGTTATCATTGTTTTAATTAAATGTGATAGCCGGGAACCATTTTTGATTGTGAGGTGTGATGAATGGGGAGAGTTTTTAATACAACAGGTGTGTGTATTCCAGAGAAACATTATATGGTAAATATTAATGGTCGTTTACAACAGATTAGAGAGCTTGTGGATGCAGGAAAATATTTTACTATTAACAGGGCCAGACAATATGGTAAGACTACAACCTTGCGTGCGCTTGCAGAAATGTTTCGGGATGAATACTATGTTGTATTACTTGATTTTAAGACATTTGACAATGAGAAATTTAGGACAAAAAGCGGGAATCTTCGGCAATTCAATTACCGAGATGAAAGCGTAAACTGTGCATGCCTGGAGAAGAGTTCGATTCTTGCAAGAAATAAGCAGCAGTTTTGAAATCTGGACAGGCATGTATTAAATTTCTCGGATTATTTTTTGGAGGTTTCCATGGATAATAGATTAAAATTACCGGTAGGAATTGAAGATTTCGAAGAAATCCGAAAAGAAGGTTTTTATTATATTGACAAAACAAAACTTATAGAGCAGCTTTTAATGAACTGGGGAAAGGTGAATCTCTTTACGCGTCCTCGCCGTTTTGGCAAGACTTTAAATATGAGTATGTTTAAGTCTTTTTTTGAAATTGGTACGGATAAGTCTGTTTTTGATGAACTCTATATATCTCGCAATAAAAAACTATGCAATGAGCATATGGGAAAATATCCGGTTATTTTTTTGTCACTTAAAGGCGTTGATGGATTAACTTTTGATATTGCTTTAAAACGTATCACTACTACAATGAAAAATGAAGCTCGCAGACATTATTATCTTAAAGACAGTGGCAAACTTGTAAATGAAGAGCGTATGCAGTATGAGCAGCTTTTATTAGGCCAGATGGACGATGTGGCAGACAGTATTCGTTTGCTATCGGAACTTTTGTGCAAACATTATGGCAAAAAAGTAATCATCCTCATAGATGAATATGATGTACCTCTGGATAAAGCGTTTAGTAATGGCTATTATGATGAAATGTCAGAACTCATTCGTGGACTACTGGGACAGGCTTTAAAGACAAATGACTTTCTACAGTTTGCCATCTTGACAGGATGTCTGAGAGTATCTAAAGAAAGTATTTTTACCGGTATCAATAACTTTAAGGTATTATCCATCATGGATACAAGATTTGATGAGCAATTTGGATTTACCGATGAAGAAGTTAAGCAAATACTTACTGATTATGGATTATCATCACATTTTGGAGAGATAAAGGAATGGTATGACGGTTACAGATTTGGTAATGCGGACGTATATTGTCCATGGGATGTTGTAAATTATATTGATTTGTTGTGTGCTGATTCCAAAGCATTACCACAGGATTTTTGGTCTAATTCCAGCGGTAATACTATTGTGCGCAGATTTATTGATAAGGCAAATGTTCAGACAAAAGCTGAAATAGAGAAGCTGATAGCAGGCGAAAGCATAGAAAAGGATGTTTTACAGGAATTGACATATAATGAAATCGATAAGAGCATAGAAAATCTCTGGAGTGTACTGCTTACTACTGGATATCTGACACAAAACGGCCGTACGACAAGCGGAAAATATTTGCTGAAAATTCCAAACAGAGAAATAAGAAATCTGTTTAGCAGACAGATAAAGGAATGGTTCAGTGATGTTTCAAGAAGTGATGGAAAAGTACTTGAAGAGCTTTGTGGTGCATTTGTAAATAAAGAGCCGGAAAAGATAGAAAAGATATTTGGTGACTATTTGTGGAATACCATAAGTATTAGAGACACTGCTGTAGCAAAGGAAAAGAAAGAAAACTTTTACCATGGAATCCTTTTGGGATTATTAGGTTATAAATCCACATGGCGTACGATGTCTAATGCGGAGTCCGGTACCGGATACAGCGATATCCTTGTAGAGGTTGGGGAAAACAGGACAGGCATAGCAATTGAATTAAAGTATGCAGAAGGTGGAGATATGGATGCTGCATGTGCTGAAGCATTGCAACAGATAGAAGAAAAAGACTACATTGCAAGATTGAAACAGGATGGTATGCAGAATTTTATAAAATATGGCATAGCATGTTTCAAGAAAAATTGTAAGGTGACTATGGGCGATTAGAAATGGTTTCCTGTTATCAATATCTCAGTTGAGAGAACTGATAACGGGAAACCATTTTTGTTATTTGGCTGCGTTTTTATTTAACAGCCGGAAACAGATTATAAAAAAGATAATTCCATATACAGTTGTGATAGGTGTCGCCATTCCAACATAAGTCAGAGATGTTTCCGGTAATCTCGACATAATGATAGATATCGGAATTCGGATGCAGAATGCGGAAGTGATTCCCTGGATCATAACAGGAATACTTTTTCCACAGCCATTAAAATATCCGATACTGCTGAAAAGTACACAAGTCAGTATACAGTCGGCAGAGAAACCTTTCAGGTAAGCGGCACTCTGCGCGATTACCTCGGAATCATTGGTAAAGAAAGAGGATAATACTCCGCCTCCGAAGAATCCTACCATAAAGATGATGATTCCAACGGAAGATCCGGTAATGATTGCAGTGTAAAAACCCTTCCATGCCCGGCTTTTCTTTCCGGCACCGATATTCTGCGCAACAAATGCTGATACACTCTGCATGATAGAGGACGGAACCAGCATAATAAAGGAAACGATTTTCTGTGCAATTCCATATCCGGCAGATGGCATCAGACCCATCTGATTGATAACAGAATTTACAACAAGAAATGAAATCTGAACCGTTGTCTCCTGAAGTGCAATCGGCACACCTACGTTCAATATTTTCCCCAACTCTTCCTTATAAATCCGACATTGTTCTCTGGAAAATTCTATAGGCATATCCTGCTTTCTTAATACAACGACAGAACAGACAACAGAGACAAACTGTGCAAATACAGTGGCAATGGCGGCACCTGCAACATCCATGTGAAATACTCCAATCAGAAGCAAATCTCCCAGAATATTTACGATGCAGGCAATTCCTACGAACAGAAGTGGAAGGTTTGCATTTCCCACACCTCGCAGCACTCCGCTGATTACGTTGTATGCAATGATAATAACGATACCGGCAGAACAGATTCTGATATAAAGAATCGTTTTGTCAAAGGATTCAGCCGGCGCCTGTAAAAGGTGCGCAATCCCTCCGGCGGCAAATTCCAGTACAAATGTCATGATGACAGCAATGATCAGAAAAAGAATGATCGTAGTTCCGACCGCATTTCCTGCTTCTTTTGGTTTTTGTTCTCCGATGTGATGCCCGATTATTACGGTGGAGCCCATTGCAAGGCTTGTAATGATAAAAGTAGCCATCTGCATAAAGGAACTTCCTGTTCCTACTGCGGAAATACTCGAAGCATTTCCGAATTTGCCGACAATCAGCAAATCAACTGCGCCATACGCAGCCTGCAGGATCAATGCTCCAAGTACCGGGATAGCAAACCGAAGCAAAGACTGGAACACAGGTCCCTCTGTAAAACTTATTTCTTTTTTCGACATTTTTTCCTCCTGAGAATGTGGCTTGAATGCTTCCGATAGTAACGAGTGTACCAACAAATTGTGACGCACATCTTACAGAAAGCATTTTTCAAACACACTCTAGTGTATTGATTGCTTGTTATCTGAAGCATTTAGATATTATCAGTATAACATAGTTATTGCGCACATTCTACTGTCACGTTGATAACCTTGTAAGTCTTGGAGTTACTGTGTTACTGTTTACTCAGTGCCTTGTAACAATCTTTTTTCCATATCAAGTAAGCTCCATGTTCTGATTGCGAATATTAGTTGAAGTATGTTACTATAAGAAAAAACATACCTATATCATATGATTTTTGACGAGGTAAATCAGATGGCTGGTGACACAGAAACATGATAAGAAAGGCAAAAAACATGGCAGCAGAAAGAACAGAAGAACTATATAAGGTTTTGCTCAGCAAGGGCTATCCGAAGGAGCTTTGTGCAGAGATCGCATATAAAAATATGAATACAGATTATACTGCAACCAGAATGCTGGGTTATTTATATCGGTATACAAATCCTAAAATCGAAGATCTGGTAGATGAGATGCTGGCGATTTTAAGTGACCGGGCGCAGATAATAGAGAAAAAGGAATCTGAACATGCGCAGGCAGTGATCAGTGAAATGTACCGGAAGGGATTATAAGTGACGAAGAACTTGGAGATAAGATAACAATGGAGCAATATTATTACAACCATATGAATAAGGCGCAGCAGGCTGCATATCACAGCATTCTTAGCGGTGTGAAAAACCTGGCGGATGAATTTCAGATTCCGGCATTAGAGGGAGAAGAACTTTATAATGTATTTTTCCAGATGCGTCTGGATCATCCGGAGATATTCTGGGTGAGCAGTTATAAATACCGGTATTATAAAGACTCTCCGAATCTGATTTTTATTCCGGAGTATCTTTTTGATAAAAAGAAGATTTGCGAACATCAAAAGGCTATGACTGCCAGAGTTGAGAAGCTGATTCGCCCGGCTCAGAAGCTGTCTGAGTGGGAGAAAGAGAAGTATGTGCATGATTTTATCTGTGAAAATATCCGCTATGACAAACTGAAAAAATCATATTCCCATGAAATTATCGGACCGCTTGGACAAGGCGTTGGTGTATGTGAGGGAATCGCAAAAGCAGTAAAGGTTTTGTTAGATGCACTGGGAGTCTGGTGTGTGATTGCAATCTGTGGAAATAATCCTGAGAAGGGGATTAAGTATCGTCACACATGGAATATCGTAAAAATAGGAGGGACATATTATCATCTGGATGCGACTTTTGATAATACCCTGGGGAAAGATCGTGAGACTTCTGAAATCCGCTATGATTATTTCAATCTGGATGATTCACAGATTTTCAGGGATCATGAGCCTCTTATTGCGCCGGCGCCTCACTGCGGTGATCATGAGCACTTTTACTATAAGGAGAAGAAGCTTTCTTTTACTAAGAAAGAGGATGTGTATAAACGTTCTTTGCAGGCGGCGAAGAAAGGCAGGATACTTATTTTTCACTGGAGAGGCGGTTATCTGACAAAGGAAGTACTGAAGGAATTGCTGGAGCTTATCCGGAAAGCAGGAGATGAGAAAGACAAAACAGCAATGGTCAGCATAAACTGGCCGCAGGCAGTTATTCGTGTTCAGTATACGGATATGCAGGTACAGGAGAGTGTGACAATAGAGGAAGCAAATGAAGGGGAAAAGGAGTAAGATAGTTGGCTTTTTTATGATAAAATAAAGAAAAAACGGGAAGGTATCAAAAATTATGAAAAAGGATTCAAGAATGACAGAAGGAAGTATCTCCGGAAAAATCATCCTTTTTGCCATTCCACTGTTTCTCGGAAATCTGTTTCAGCAGTTGTATAATACAGCAGATTCCCTGATCGTAGGCAATTTTCTTGGAAGTAATGCGTTGGCTGCAGTCAGTTCTTCCGGAAATCTGATTTTTTTGATGGTGGGATTTATCAATGGAATTGCCATGGGAGCCGGAGTTGTTGTTGCCAGATATTATGGGGCAAAAATAAAGGACTGTCTGCAGAAAGCAATCCATACAACCGTAGCGTTTGGACTTGTGGCTGGTGTAGTGTTGACGGTTATGGGAATGTTTCTGGCTCCCAAAATTCTGGTACTGATGGGAACACCTACTGATGTGCTGCCGGAGTCCATCGTGTATTTCCGAACATATTTTGCAGGATCCATAGGGGTTGTTATGTACAATATTTTTGTTGGAATCCTGCAGTCTGTCGGAGATAGTCATCACCCCCTGATTTATCTGATCATCTCTTCATGCATCAATGTTGTACTGGATATTTTTTTTATTGCAGGTCTTGGTATGGGTGTTGGTTCAGCTGCACTGGCAACAGCTATTTCTCAGTTTGTCAGCGCCATTCTTTGTATGATCCACCTGATGCGTGTGGAAGAAGAATATCGGTTAGAGTTGAGAATGATCCGTTTTGACAGACATATGCTAAAACAGATTATTCAGAATGGCGTGCCGTCCGGGTTCCAGAATTCAGTGATCGCTATTGCAAATGTTTTTGTGCAGTCAAATATCAATGCATTTGGGAAAATGGCAATGGCAGGCTGTGGTTCCTATTCAAAGGTAGAGGGATTTGCTTTTTTGCCGGTAACATGTTTTACAATGGCCCTGACAACTTTTGTCAGCCAGAATCTTGGTGCCAGACAGTATGAACGTGCGAAAAAAGGTGCAAGATTTGGAGTTATTTGTTCGGTGATCATTGCAGAATTGATCGGTATTATCATATATGCGGCGGCACCGGTACTGATCGCTGCTTTTAACAGAGATCCAAGTGTAATACATTATGGTGTGATGCAGGCGAGAATAATTGCGTTGTTTTATTGTCTGCTGGCATTTTCGCATTGTATCGCAGCAGTACTACGTGGATCCGGTCATGCGGCAGTCCCCATGATAGTCATGCTTTGTGACTGGTGTCTGTTTCGTGTGAGCTATATCACGGTAGCAGTCCGCCTTATCTCAGATATCCGGGTGATATTCTGGGCATATCCCCTGACCTGGAGCATCAGCTCTGTGATTTTCCTGTATCTGTTTTTGAGGGGAAAATGGGTATACGGATTTGAGAAAGAGAAATAGATAGAATCGGAAACAGCAGCTATATACAAGGCTGCTGTTTTTGAGTATAATAGTAGAAATAAGCAGTGCAAATTGAGGAAGGATCATTCAAATGATAGTTAACAAGTGTTCGGAAAATTTACTTAAAAAATCAAAAAAATTATATGAGAATTACAGGGATAACTGTACAGTGGTCCAGAGAATGCTGGAAAAATATAAAAAGATATATCCCAATATTTCTGATTATTCTATTATGCATTTTATAGATATTGCAGAATTTTGTGATTTAATCATGGATAGACAGAAGTTGGAAGATTTGAATGAAGATGAGTGCTACTGCCTTTTGATGGCGGCTCTGTTTGCTCATACCGGATTTGGTTTAAATCAGGAAATTATGACTAAATATATAAACAAGCTGGGAATCCAAAAGCAGATTCAATCGCTTACATTCTTGCAGATCATGAGCAAATATCATGCTTTGTTCAGTGTGTGTCTGATAGAAGAATATGGAGATATATTTGAATTTCCGTCAGAGATACATAAACATGCCATAATCAGTATGTTGCGTTTTATGGGAGAAAATAGTGATGATATAAATCAACTGGAAGAAATTTTGGTATTAGACAATAAAAATACTGTCAGATTGAAGGATCTGGCAGCAGTTCTTGTGGTTGGAAATCAGCTTGCAGAATTGAAAAATATAAATCCTGATCTGGATTATGAGGATTTTGATAAATATAATTCTGAAGAGATTGTTGGATTTGTTGAAAGAAATGTGGTAAGAAGCATTACTGTTAAAGATGATAAACTTGTAATAGAAGCAGGCGGTTCGGATTCCGCCTATGCACTGATTGAAAGAAAAGTAAATTTAATTATCAATAATTTTGAAAAGATTCTCAGAAATCTGATTCATGGACCGGGTGATAAAGCCAGCCTTTTTGGCATTTATTTGATAGAACTTAAATGCGTTTTGTCTGCTGAAAATTCAGAGAAGATCTATCTTAATAAAGAAATTGAAGAATCATGGACAGAAGAAGATATAGAACTTTTTCATAAACTTTCTTTTGAAGAAAGAGTGTTTTATGCGGATTATCTGTCTACAGAGTTTGAGATCACCAAATTTCTTATGGACTTTGCAAAAATAAATAAAGCAGTACTTGCGGGATTAGAGTATAGAGTAAAATCACCGAAATCCTTATATAATAAGCTCTATCAGAGAGTAGAGAAATCTTTTTTCGATTCAATAGCGGATGTTATTCGTTATACAGTGATACTGGAGCCGAAAAATTATGTTGAACAGATACGCTCTGTGACAGATGCTCTGCATGAGAAAAACTGGAAGATCTATTCGTTGAAAAATTATTGGGTCAATGACAGCTTTCCGTATAATGGCGTAAATGCAAAGTTTAAAAATTCACGCAACTATCGTATTGAAATCCAGTTCCATACTCAAGAAAGCTTTGATGTGAAAATGAGTGAGGAAGATCATAAACTGTATGAACAAAGAAGAGTTTTAGAACCGGGCTGTGATGAATATAACAGAATATTACAGTTACAGCTGAAATTATATTCAGATATGGAATATCCTGAAAATATTGCAGATTTAGAAAAAATTTAACTGAATCAAGCGGATATTCGCAATCCGCTTCGCTACTTGCTCATAACCGAATAACTGCTCCGCAGTTTATCAGAAGGAGCTTGCACTCCTCCTGATACAAGCAAGTCCCCACTCACTGCTTATTGCTTTTCGCAATTGAAGCAGGGGACTTGCTTGATTCGGTTAAAACCTGACAACAGCAGATGGCAGTTCTCCATATTAGTATATGTTCTGCATAGAAGCCTGTGAATGGTTGTAAGAGAGAAGATTTATGAAAATAGTGAAAAATAAACAATCCAACAGATAAACTCTTGAAGATGATGTGGTATTATGTTGCGCTATGTGGATTTTTGTGAGATTTCAGTAGAAAATAGCTTGTGATTATAATGAAAACAAGGTATACTAGTATAAAAGACAGCAGTCGGGAGAACCATTTTCCCGTCTCGTAAGGAGGATAAAATGGCAAAAAACTATGATGGCATGGCAGTTGGGGCATTTGAACTGGATAACCTGGTAGCTTGCTTTGTCGCTCTCGATGCAGCATCCAAGGCTGCAAACGTAACGATTCAAAGCGTCGAACGAAACCGACTGAAAAGCGGAGCATGTGTAAAAATACGCGGCAGTGTTTCTGATGTGAATGCAGCAATGGAAGTGGCCTTAGAGACAGCCAAACCCCTTGGCAAGATTGTTTCTCACACAGTGATCGCATCACCTTCCGCAGATACTGAAGTGGCACTTAAGATGACCATTAACAAATAGAACATGTCAGGAGGAAATGAGAAGATGTCATATGGAGCATTAGGATTAGTAGAGGTTGTGGGAAGCTGTAATGCAGTAGTTGTCCTTGACCAGATGCTGAAAACATCAGATGTGGAATTCCGTACCTGGCATACCAAGTGCGGAGGTCACGCAACTATATTCTTAAGTGGCGATATAGCAGCAGTAAAGGCAGCAGTAGATGCTGTAAAGGGAAACCCGCCCTGTGAAATTATAGCAGCAGCTGTAATCTCAGCACCGTCTGAAGAAACATCAAGACTGGTGAAAGAAGAGGAAGAAAAACACCATAAATAATAGCTAAAAGGACTTTCTGTAAATCAGTAAATGAAATGCAGAAAGTCTTTTTGGAATATGTATAAAGAATCTGCAATAAAGAAGTGTCAGGGTATTGAAAATGATGTGAAGGTAGTATTAAATCAAGAAGGCAGGTATTTCGGAAAATGGATTATAAGAGTGTAAAAATATCAGAAGATGCAAAAATTGCAAGGCAGTCAGTGGTTATTGGAGATGTAACTATCGGGCGTGACAGTTGTGTTCTTCATTATGCTGTGATACGTGGCGATGATGCTCCGATCGTGATCGGTGAGGAATCTAATGTTCAGGAAAACTGTACGATTCATGTAAGCCGTAATATGCCGGTACATATTGGGAATAATGTGACAGTTGGACATAATGCAGTGCTTCATGGATGTATGATCGGTGACCGTACATTGATCGGAATGGGAGCGGTTGTTCTTGATGGTGCCAGAATAGGTAAGGATTGTATCATAGGAGCAGGAAGTCTTGTGACAAAGAATACAGTGATACCGGACGGTTCTCTGGTGATGGGAAGTCCTGCAAAGATTAAACGAAACCTTACATGGGAAGAAAAGCTGGGAAATCTTGAAAACAGTAAAGAGTATGTTTCTGTGTCTGCCGAAATGCAGAAGCAGGGTGTATTGTAAAAATCAGACAATAAAAATATCCCCCGGAACTTTATGTAAAAACAGTGGAGTTCCGGGGATATTTATGTATATCAGACAGTAATCTTAAACCAGTCTTTTTCTTCAAAATCTACTACTGTGCAGTCATTTGCATAAGTGCATTCCGGAAGAATGATCATGGCATGGAGTACTTCATTGTTTAAAGGAAGAGGACATAAATGCCAGATAGCAGCATTGATCTTCACCATAGTTCCTTTTGGAACTATGAATGCTCTGGTAAGTTCCGGAACAGGTGTGCCTGCAGAAGCCGGTGCTACATGTATGATCATGTCATCATCCAGTGCAACAATTCCCTCCCAGGTAGTTGTGTGATATTCAGCAGCTTTAACGATGCGTTCATCTTTATGTACTGCAATAGGTGAAAAACCAATGGATCCCATACAGGTACCGGAAATACGGTCTGGATAAAATTTATGTATTTCACCCTGTAATGGATAGCCTTCTGGCTCTGTCATGCTGAAAAATGTACCAAATGGTGCAAAATCTGCAGCATTGATTTTTGTTGCTTTTAGTTCTCTCATGGTATAATACCCCCTTATATAGTATTTTATGAAAAGTTTTGATTATTTTTTGTGTGTGACCGGTGGAAGATCACAGTGATAAGCGATACCCAGTGGGGTTACCAGCAGAGGATGTACCGGACGATAAACAGGTAGCCCAAGCTTTTTTTCAAATACGCCTGTGAAATCTTCAAAACTTGCGGAACCGCCTACAACATATACAGCAGGTACCTGGTAGCCTGTGAGAAATTTCTGAGTGATCGTGGCCATTTTTTCTACAGTTGCTTTGATCACAGGGAAAATTTCAGCTTCTTTTGAACGATCTGTTTTTAAAATTTCAGCTTCTTCGTATGGGATGTTATAGTGCCCTGCTACAGTCATGGTCATGTGACTGCCGCCGGTAGCTTCATCGTCTGTGTAGATTACTTTGCCGTCTTTGAGAATACTGATTCCTGTAGTGCCTCCACCTACATCCACTACAGCGCCGTCTGAAATCTTAAGTACAGCAGCTGCAGCGGTGGGTTCGTCTACGATATTGGAAACCTCAAAACCTGCACCCTCCAGCACATATTGAATACTTTTTGAACTTCCTTCGGAAACTCCGGGTGGGATTGCAGCTGCAGCGTAAGGAAGCTCAGTTTTCAGTTTTTCTTCAAGTTCAGCCTTCAGCCGTGTAACAAGCTGAACAGATTCATAATAATTGACGATCACGCCGTCTCTGATAGCCTGGGAGGGAGCGGATATGCCGGCAATCGGACGGTTGGTAGTGTCTACAACTGCCAGAACTGTATTAGCTGTACCCAAATCCACACCTACTTTCAGACGGCCTTTGAATTTTTTGCATTCACCGGTTTGAACAAGATCGGCGAAATTTGATAAAGTTCTGTTTTTCAATTCCATATCTGTATACTCCTGATATTTTATTTTATAGATGAAATCGTTTGACATTGTTACTGCTCATTCCGTTCTCAGTAACATGTTTTTCGATTTTTGCTGTTTCAGAAAAAACAACAAAAAATTGCAAACAGATATTATATATTATAGAATAATCAGTATGGAAAAGCAACAAAATATGCCGTCAGGTTATGAAAAGAATAGAAAAATTATTGGTAAATATCAAAGTTTTCATTAAATATTTTTTCATTGTGTGATAAAATATTTAATGAACTTAAATACTTCTTGAATTCTTAAATAAAGAAAGGATGCTATACAGGAATCCGCATAGTGGCTATGTTTTTGGGAATCTTTCTGGCAGTGTTGGCATATTGGTCAAAAACAGTGGAAATTCTGATAGCACCTGTAATTGCGGTGGTCAAATCTACACCTGTGGCGTCTTTTATCATTTTGTGCCTGATATGGATACCGTCCAGAAATCTGTCAGTTTTTATTTCTTTTCTTATGGTTCTGCCTGTGATATATACGAATATCCTTGAGGGAATACGGCAGACTGACAGTAAGATACTGGAAATGGCAAAAGTATTTCAGGTGAATCCCGGAAGAAAGATCAGATATATTTATGTATCGCAGGTACTACCTTATTTTCTCTCTGCATGCAGGCTTTCACTTGGGATGTGCTGGAAAGCAGGGAGTGGCAGCAGAGGTTATCGGAGTACCCTCAGGTTCTATTGGTGAGAAACTGTATAATGCAAAAATATATCTGAATACTCCTGATCTTTTTGCGTGGACGATTGTGATTATTGTGATAAGTTTTGTATTTGAAATTTGTGTTGCGTTTTTTTCCGGAAGGGAGGACCAAGCTTGTATAAGAGGAAGATCCGGATGTGGAAAAACTACACTGATACGGCTTCTTTTGGGGCTGGATATTCCGGATAAGGGGAAAAATAGAAGGGATAAGTGACAGGAAGATCGAGTGCAGTATTTCAGGAAGATCGCCTGTGCGAAAATCTGAGTGCTGCTTCCAATATAAGAAAACAATATCAGACAGAGAACTGGAGGAGGCATATAAAGCAGTTGCGCTTACTGAGGTATGGCAGAAACCGGTTCGTGAATTAAGCGGAGGAATGCGCAGAAGAGTGTCTATCCTGAGGGCATTGCTGGCTGATTCAGACTGTGTGATTATGGATGAACCTCTCAGAGGTCTTGATGAAAAACCAGAACAAAAACAATTGATTATATTTTAAAAAAGACCGAGGGAAAGACATTGATCTTTGTTACCCATGAAGAACAGGAAGCAGTTTGGCTAAAGGCCGACAAAACATTAAAATTTATGAAGGATAACTGATAAAATAATCCGGAAAGTGATGGGATAAAATAATGCAGACTTATACATATGTTTCAAAGGGAAAATTTGAATTAATGGAAAAACCAAAACCAGTACTTATGCATGAACGAGATGCAGTTGTAAAAGTAACGCTTGCAAGTATC
>NZ_JBWLUT010000110.1:0-18421 GCF_056504575.1 Blautia sp. CGZ-1-C1 | reverse complement strand
TGGTATTTTATCTATTAATATTCCGGTTTTATTCAGTTATATAGAATCACGCCATCTTTAACAAATACTATTCCGTTGATAGACATAGTTTTCCTATCCACTCTGTAATTGCTTTTGTTTTGCAAAAAAAGTTCAAAATAAGAATAAAAAATTGACTCTATCATACAATATAGTTATAATGAGAATATGATTTTGTAAAAAGTAAGCAGAATGGAGGTGATAAAATGCTTCTGGAATTTAAAACCCAAAATTATAAATCTTTTGTGGAAGAGGCAAGTTTTTCGATGGTGGCTGCTCCAAAGCAAAAGGGATTAGATTATAGTCTGATGAAGACAAAAATAAAAGGAAAAGAAATAAAGGGATTGAGTTCTTCAGTTATTTATGGACCAAATGCAGCAGGTAAAACGAATATTATTGGTGCAATGGATGTATTACGGGCAATTGTTTTGAGAGGAAATATTAGAAATTCCGAAGAGAAATCCTCACCAAATCCGGCTGCATCGGCATTGGAATTGATTCCAAATAATAATGAACCGGAGTCTAAGCCTGTATGCTTTGATATAGAATTTTATGAGGAAGATGGAGAAGAGCATAAATTTAAAATACACTATAAATTGAAGATTGATCTTGGAACTTTTCTCGAAGAGGAATACCAAAGAAAAATTCTTGCAGAAGTATTGGAAGTCAATGGAAAAAGAATATTTGAACGTAAGGAAGACTTGAAAGTAGAGAACTTAAATGTAATCAAAGATTATTTATCTGATATAACAGAACAGAATGCAGGAAGCATAAATGAAATCGCCAAAAGCAGTTTGAATCAGGAAGAATTATTTTTGACGAATGGGTTTAAATTAATTTTTTCACCGAAATTCACAAAACTGATTGTTGATTGGTTTGCAAATAAATTCATGGTAATTTATCGTGCGGATTCGATGCAGTTGATTAAAAGATTTGCAGATCCGAAGAAAAAAGCAGCTTATGTTGAAAAGACAACCGATGAAGCAGCAAAATTATTCGGAATCAATTCAAATGCAATTGGGTATGTAGTGAGTGATGATGAGCCGGATGCGAAATTATATTCTATATTTAAAAATATGAAAGATCAGAAGACCACAGCAATTGCAGCAGATATTTTCGAATCTTATGGAACAATTCGTTTTATCAATATGTTTCCTCTTGTGATTAAAGCAATGCAGACGGGAGGAACATTAGTGGTAGATGAATTTGATGCATCGATTCATCCGATGGCATTGATGAGCATTATTAATGTCTTTCACAATGCTGATGTAAATATCTATCATGCGCAGCTCGTATTTAATACACATAATCCGATTTTTTTAAATTCAAACTTATTCCGGAGGGATGAGATTAAGTTTGTTGAAAGAGACGATGATACACATGACAGTGTTTTATATGCATTATCTGATTTTGGAACAACAGGTGATAAGGGTGTCCGTAAGCATGAAGATTATATGAGTAAATATTTTATCAGCCAGTATGGAGCAATAAAAGATATTGATTTCACACCGATTTTTGAGGAAATTTTATGTGATAAAAAAGAGGAATAGACATGTTAAAATTAAAAGATTCAAGCTGGATGGGAATTTTTATCTGTGAGTTTGGATTTTTATGCGCATATGAGAAGAACCGTAGCATTAATTGGTCAGGGTTCTTCTCATATATAGGACTGTATGACAATCTATACCGTCTGATATATAGAAAGTTTGCGAATCGCACACTTATTTTGACAAAGTCTCTATGATACATTTATGTTCTTTGGTATCTTTGTCATAGCTTATTCCAACGCCAAGTACTTTTCCTGTATATTTAGGTGTTTCACCAAGTTTTCCCTGAAATCTCAGGATATACTGTTTATCCTTGATCTGCTGAATAGCCTGTTCTGGAGAATGACCTACTTTTAATTCAAGGATAATACAGGTACCATTTGCCTTATATGGGTAAAAGATAAAGTCAACAAAACCCTTGCCTGCTTTATCTTCCCGTTCAACACGGTATCTGTCCCGCGCGGAAAGATATACCAGATTCACAATAGCAGACAGTTCTACTTCATTGTTATATGACAGAATTGGAGTTTCTGTATTATGTGCATACTGAAGAATCTCTGCCATTTTTTTCGTATCTCCTGACAGTGTTGCATTAAGCATCTGTTCCGAAATATGAGCCAGCTGATATACATAACCTAAACTTTTTTCGTTTTGGAGCAGTTCTTCATATTTCAGCATCAGTTCTCTGTTAGGAATATAAACTTTCCCGTCGGTAAACGTAAGCAGTCCATATACAACCATTGCAGAATATATTTGATTTCTAGTTTGAAGATTCATTGCAGATGCTGCAAATTCATCTATTTTTGCTGTAACGCCTTCGCCGGCAATCATCAGTGCCAGGTCATTTCGAATCTGATCAATATCATTACGGATATAATAAAATATCTCATCATAAGGTCCGGAACTGGTCCAGTAGTTAGACAGCTGGTTAAAGCTGAGAGCCATTACTACAGACCTTGGATTATACAAGCGTTTTCCAGCCACTGTGAAATACCCATCATACCATTCTTGCAGTCCCTTCCGTGATACGTGAGGATTCTCGCATGACTGACTGTATTTTTCATATAAATAGTCTACTTCATCATCTGTAAATCCAAAATATTCACCAAACATTTCCATGGATGTCATTTTGAATTCCATAAACATATTTAACTCTGATCCGCTGGAATATTTAGCAATTGGAAGAATACCTGTGATATATGCCAGTGCAACATAATCCTGATCTTTTAATAAAGCTTTCAGAAAAAGAATGTATTCTGCCTTATCTTTTTCGGTAATAAACGGCATATGGAATACCGCATCCCACTCATCCATAATAAATACAAAAGAGCAATCCGACTGATCCGAGATCATTGAGAGCATGTCCCATACGGAAAGATCAGAATCTAAAGCAGATTCCGGATAAGCATTTAGCAGATCTTTTTTCAGTCCACTAATGATACGGTCTATATACTGCTGATAAGATACACAATTTTCTGGAAGTCTGCTGAAATCGATATAGATAATATCGTATTGATTTCGATATCTGGAATATCTTTCAGAAGAGGAGATCTTTAAGTGGTCAAAGATATCTGAAGAATTCCAGGATCTTCCAAGGAATGCACCAAGCATATTGGCCATAACTGTTTTTCCAAACCTGCGCGGTCTGGTGATACAGATATACTGAGTTTCTTCTTCCATACATCTTAATATATCGTCTAATATGCAGGACTTATCTATAAAATATGTTGTGTTGGATATCTTTTTATACCTTTTATATGAGTATGAATTATTCAAAAACATTGCCATATCTGCACTCACCTTCTTCATATTGATAATGGATAAAATGTTCCCTTAAATGGATTATAACATTGTTTAGGAATATTTGTCAGCTTAAAGATTTCGACAAATCTGTCAGATAATTCTCAATTCCTTTTGCAATTCCCCTGACCATCTTTTTCTGGTAGGAAGTCTGTTGCATGAGTCGGTCTTCGGATGGGTTGCTCATATATCCCATTTCAATCAGTGTTGTCGGAACTTTGCTCCAGTTATTTCCAGACATGGAATCTGTTTCCCAGATATACTCTTTCCGGCATCCTGTGGCAGACACGTAAGCATTCAAAACGGCGTTAGACAGGGATTTATTCTTTTTGTACATGGACGCAATATAAGGGCTGTTTTTGGTGGTGCAGATAGTCATCGCTCCGGTTACATAGGAATTGTCACTTCCATTGGCATGCAGTCTGATATATGCATCTGCTTTTGCTTTATTTGCTATCCTGGCACGGTCGATGCAGCTTAATGCAACCTTACTGTTCGTGCGAGTCATGACTACTTTACAGCCCCTGTCCCGAAGTAAAGAGCGTAGCTGAAGTCCGATGTTTAATGTCAGCTTATATTCCTCCACACCAGTCGCAACGCCCTGCGTTCCGGAAGTGTCTTTTGACTTCGTCTGACTGGAACCAGGTCCGAGGGGCTCATAACCGCCTGCAACAATTCCGGAATGTCCGGGATCCAAAACGATAATTGGTGTCCAGACACCTTTACTGTCGATTTTTCTTCCCTGAATCGTCTGGCTGGTACGCATTCTTCCGGACAGCTTTGCAAAATAACGATAATGTTTTTTGATATAATTCCATCCTGTCAGCATCGTTCCGTCAGATGCAAAGCCATAATAATATTTACCGATTTTGTGCAGGCCAGTGAGCTTTGTACCATTTTGGTAATAATATTTCTTTCCATTCACCGTTTTCCATCCTGTAAATTCACTGCTCACAGAAGCCGCCTGAACGTCTTTAAAGCTTACAGCTGGCAAAGACGTGACACAAAGTAAGAGGCACATCAGCCAAACTATCCATGTTTTCTTTTTTCTTTTCATAAATTTCATTCCCTTCTTTCTACTACTTTGTTATGTAGTTTTATTTTATCAGACGCAAAGCATACATACCAGTACAAAAAGTCTTATATTACTTGATTTTATTGCGCCCACAGGCTATACTGGTCTGAACGATATTTGTAATAAATTTGGAGGATTTTTCACATGAAAATTGCAGTAACTTATGACAATGGAACTATTTTTCAGCACTTTGGAAAAACTGAGACTTTTAAGGTGTATGAAGTAGAAAACAATCAGATCGTTTCAAGTGAGATCGTTGAATCTAACGGCAGCGGACACGGCGCTTTGGCTGGATTACTTGCCGGACAGAATGTTGATGTGCTGATCTGTGGCGGCATCGGAGGTGGTGCACAGTCTGCTCTTGCAGATGCCGGAATCGAATTATGTTCAGGTGTTCAGGGAGATGCGGATGAGGCGGTAGAGTTTTATCTGAAAGGTGAATTAATCTCTTCTGGCGCAAAATCTGTGATCATCACCATGAAGACGGTCATTCCTGCGGTTCTCACGAAGAAGGACATTCCTGTGGAGAGAGCTGTGGCAGTGGCTGTGGCGGAAGTTGTGGAGCACAGAGTACCATCACTGGACGCAACGTGGGTAAAACCTGCCGTACACATTACAGAGGAACCTTTAATGACGGAACACAGTTTGATTCTTCCTATGACCGCGGAGAACCGCTGGAATTTATCTGCGGTGCTGGCCAGATGATCAAAGGATTTGACGCTGCTGTAGCAGATATGGAAGTTGGACAGATCGTAGATGTTCATCTGATGCCGGAAGAAGCTTATGGCATGGCTGATCCGAATGCAATCTTTACCATGGAAATCGCACAGCTTCCGGGTTCAGAAGACCTTACTGTAGGCCAGCAGGTATACCTGTCCAACCAGTACGGACAGCCATTCCCGGTTAAAGTAACCGCCAAGGACGAAAAGAATATCACCTTTGACGCCAACCATGAAATGGCTGGAAAAGAACTGAATTTCAGAATCGAACTGGTTGAAGTGAAATAAAACAAAATAAAATAAAAACAGATTACAGCTTTTGAGATAGCCCTTTAAAATTGGATTTCCAAATCTAATAATTGAGAAATTGGTACAGTTTATCCAAAAGCATGTAATCTGTTTTTATTTATTTTAATTCGTATTTGGTGATGTTCAGAGTGTCAGACCCCAATGCCTCTTGAACCGTCCAACCGGAAAGAGAGAGGACTGTACAGGGATGGAAACAGAGTTTATAACGCAGATGCCGTAGGCGTATATAATATCCTGAGAAAATATCACTCCGTATCCGGAGTAAAAAAAGAACTGTCCGTAACCGGACTGAAAACACCGGAAATAATAAAAGTAGCTGTATAGCTCTAAAGAGCAAACAGTAGTGGTGTCATGGATGCACCCTGAAAAAAGGCGGTATCATGCCTTAATTCAGATGCTCAGATAACTCAGTTGCCGAGTAATTCACACAGTTATAATGCTTTTTGCTTCTTTGATTCGAAATATTAAGATGCCAGAAAGAAGCGTTTAATCAAAGCTGGGATGTGCTTTGTCGAAAACTTAATCTGGCAAGTATAATCATGATTTGTTATAATATTTTGTATCAGTAATATATGGTTCTTAAAGAGAATGATAATGGCATGAAGGATATCTGAATCATGACAAGATCTAATATAATACTATTTTAAGAAGGGGTGATTTTGTGTTATGGGATTATATCTGAATCCAGGTAATGATGGATTTTTTGAATCGGTCTCATCAGAGATTTATATAGACAAAACAGGACTTATTCGGTATACAAATAGAGTATTTCGTACCCGGCAGAAATTTATCTGTGTAAGCCGTCCACGACGGTTTGGAAAATCTATGGCGGCGGAAATGCTGGCAGCGTATTATCAACGAAATTGTAATTCCAGGGAATTATTTGCGGATAAGGACATATCGTCGGATTCTTCGTTTTTGATCCATTTAAATAAGTACAATACTATTTTTCTGAATATGCAGGATTTTTTCAGCCGTACCCACAATATAGATAAAATGTGTACCCTTCTTAGTAAATATGTGCTTCGTGATCTTTTACGTGAATATCCTGATCTGGACTATTTGAATCGGACGGACATTATTGATGTACTGCAGGAGATCTACAGTGAAAGCAGGATTCCGTTTGTCTTTATTATTGATGAATGGGACTGCATTTTCAGAGAAAACAAGAAGGATACGGAAGCGCAGAAAAAATATCTTGATTTTCTGCGTAATCTTTTAAAAGACAGAAATTATGTAGGACTAACCTATATGACGGGAATACTTCCAATCAAAAAATATGGCTCTCATTCTGCATTAAACATGTTTGATGAATTTTCCATGACAAATCCGGGCACTCTTGCTGAATATGTTGGTTTTACAGAGAAAGAAGTAAAAGGTCTGTGCAAACGGTTTGATATGGATTTTGATGAGACCAGACGCTGGTATGATGGTTATTATTTCAAAGAAATGGGACATATCTATAATCCACGTTCAGTTGTAAGTGCAATGCTGAACCGTTCCTTTGATAATTATTGGAATAAAACAGAAACCTTCGAGGCGCTTCGGGATTATATTATTATGAACTATAAAGGGCTGAAAGAAAATATCATTCAATTGCTGGCCGGTAAAAGACAGCCTGTTGATGTCAGCTCGTTTAGTAATGACATGACGACCTTTTCGAGCGCCGATGACATATTGACATTATTTATCCATCTTGGATATCTTGGATATGATTTTTCAAAAAAAGAAGTATTTATTCCGAATAGTGAGATTACAACAGAGTTCGTTACCTCCATACGGGATGCAGGATGGCAGGAAGTAATTCTGGCGATAAAGAATTCTGAAGAATTGCTTCAGGCAACATGGAAAAGGGAAAATGAGACAGTCGCAGAGAAAATCCAGAAGCACATTTTGAAACGTCTATACTGACATATAATGACGAAAATGCACTGGCATGCGTAATTTCTCTTGCATATTATAGCGCACGGACTTATTACACTGAAATAAGAGAGCTGCCGTCCGGAAAGGGTTTTGCAGATATTGTATATCTTCCGCGAAAAGAGCATCTGGATAAACCAGCTATGATCATTGAATTGAAATGGAATAAGGATGCAGAAAGTGCTATCAATCAGATAAAAGAGCGTAATTATCCACATACTTTAAAAGACTACCAGGGGAAAATCCGCTGATGGTAGGAATTAATTATAGCCCGCAAAACGAAAGTACATGAATGTCTGATTGAACGGTTAGCTATATAATCAAAAACATAAAAAATATCCAGACTGGACAGAAACTTATCTGCGTGGTCTGGAGATCTCTTATTAGGTGCATATGCAGTCCGTCCCGTGTACTTACTTTGTTTTGCTTACACTGGAAAGATGTGGTAGAAATATTGTGGTCTGGCACTAATATCCTACGTCAAGAACGCCCGGAAAAATCTGGGAGTATATTCACTCTTGATTTCAACATATTTATTATTTATATCGTTGCCAAATAGCGTTTACCAATATTTCTCCACATAGCCAGCCGCATCTTCTTCTGATAATGAAAATACCTTCATTAGGTTTTTCACTGTAACATCTTTACTGGCGTTAAAACTTTTACAGGTACTGATTGTTGCCTGGATACCCTCTAACCGTCCTTCTCACCTTCATTCATTAACTAATACTTTGCCAGAAGAGGAACAAAGTAAATTTATAACAGGGCAAAAATAGAAGGTAAAATCAATCAGGGACTTTTAGCAGCTCGCACATGCTGGTAAAAATGTGTCTCCTTATAATTTCCCAAAAGAAAGACTCCAGCCGAAATGACTGGAGCTTTCTTCTGGAAGTTCACACCCTAATTTTATATTTCTTTTATGGATCTTTTAGGAACGCTTCATTCTTTTTATTTATCCTTCAGAGTGTCAGACCTCAATGTGTTCTTCACTTCGATATAAAGAACATGGTGCCGCACTGTTCAGATAAAATCCCATATTATTGTCATCTCCCATTGGTTCAAATCTGTATCGTTTCTATCAGACATTCATGATGTTTATCAGATTTATTATAATTAATTCCAACAAGCAGCACAGTTCCAGAATAATTTTTTAATCCTTTAATATAGTTTTTATCTTTTATCTGTCTGATAGAACCAGTGGCTGTTTTATCCCATTTCAATTCTATTATCATTGCCGGCTTTTCCGGATATTGAATCCGAGGTAAATAAACAAGATCTGCAAACCCTTTTCCAGATGGAAGCTCCCGATATATGGAATAATAGCGCCGGACGCTGTAATAAGCAATGGATATCACACAGCTCAATGAAATTTCATTGTTATAGTTGAGAATAGAAGTAAATTCTTCATGAATATTATCAATTATCCGAGCGACTTTTTCGTTATTGCATGCTAGAGTATTTTCTAAAAGTTCTTCAGATATAGAGATAGCATGGATGACTTCATGCCATCCACTTGCTTTTATCGCACGGGCAAATTCAGCACGTACCTCTTCATTAGGGATGAATACTTCCTGTAAATCCATGTCGTATGCCAGATACCCCAAATGGATCAGAAGTGTCAATGCATCATCTTTGCTGTGAAAAGTTGTCATATCATTTTGAAAAGTTCCGGTATCAATCAGACAGTGGCCTCCGCCAAGCATGGCGATCACGGTATCTTTCAACCCGTCAAAATTCATATCGATATATGTTTTTAAAGCTTCATAAGTTTCGGTCTGTGTCCAGTAACTGTCAAAAGCTTCATTTCTCATGGCATCTACTACGGATTTAGGGCTGTATATATGTTCCGCTTTGCGAAATCTGTAGCCGTCATACCATCGTCTGGTTTCTTCAAAATCCATATTGTATTTTTGACAGAAGATCCCTGACTTCCTCTTCTGTAAATCCGACATAAGATGCCAGATACTTCGGGTTTGTCATAGAAAATTCATCAAACATATTCAAAGCTGAATGTGTGCCATATTTTTTTATCGGAAGAATACCTGTCATATATGCAAGCTTAACATATACCTTATCTTTAAGAAGATCCCTCAAGAAATCCAGATACTTTGTCTGAGCATCAACATCTGATTTCTTTTCTCTGAAAACACAGTCCCATTCATCAATGATAAATACAAAACCCTTTCGATGTACGCTGTAGATTTTTTCTAATGCGCTGGTGAGATGGGGTTCACTTTCTAATCCTAGATCAGGATACCTCTCTGCCAGTTCCTGAATAACCCTGAATTCCAGATATTTCACCATATTCAAGGCACAATCTGAACGACTTAGAAAACTCTGGATATTAAAGAAAAGGACATCATATTTATTTATATTTTGTTCAAAAGAAGAATCTACTGCGATCTTTAATTTAGAAAATAGAGGATGAGAATCTACACTGCTGTCATAATATGCAGAAAGCATTTCGGCCGTTATGGACTTTCCAAATCTGCGCGGACGGCTAATGCAGATGAATTTCTGTTTTGTACCCAATACACGATTTGTGTAATGGATCATATTTGATTTGTCTACATAAATTTCAGAATTTAAAGATTCCGCAAAAGCATCATTCCCTGGATTTAAATAAACGCCCATAACTGCCTCCCTTTGTTTTGTTACTATCACTATATCATACTCTCATTTTTATTTCTATAAAAGAATTAGTCGAAATTTTACGCATGAATCTGTCAGTTGGCAGGTATATTTAAAACTTTCTTTTGGAAATATTATTTTATTTTTTAAGGAAATTGCCTTTATGAAAAATTTAGAATTATTTTATTTGAAAATTAGATGGTCAGACCCTTCGGGTCTCTTACCCTTTGCTGGACGCACGGTCAGACCCTTCGGGGTTTGCCATTAATGGAGTGGTTCAGCGGGCAGAAGTATTAAATCAAAAAGATTCCAATATTCAGTATCATGCAGCATGGAGTAATGAATGTATTGAATTCTGGTTTATGTTGCACTTCGCATATTATACATCAAATAACCATAGATCTGAGTATAAGAAGTTTTTGAATGAGAAATTTCAAGAACTGGGAATTGGAAAATATGAGAAAAACATGGAGGATATATTTGAAGTGTTGATGAATAGCGGAAATCCTAAGCTGGCAATTCGATACGCGAAGCGGATTATACAAAATGGAAAAGGAAAGACACCGGCAGAGATAGCACCCGGAACGAAGGTGTATGAGTTGGTAGAAGAATTGGCAAAGTATTTGCCAGAAGAGGAACAAAGTAAATTTATAACAAGGCAAAAATAGAAGGTAAAATCAATCAGGGACTTTTAGCAGCTCGTACATGCTGGTAAAAATGTGTCTCCTTATAATTTCCCAAAAGAAAGACTCCAGCCGAAATGACTGGAGCTTTCTTCTGGAAGTTCACACCCTAATTTTATATTTCTTTTATGGATCTTTTAGGAACGCTTCATTCTTTTTATTTATCCTTCAGAGTGTCAGACCCCAATGTTGTAAGGGGTAATCTTTCTGTATACAACAAAAATGGTCAGAAGATTGGTGATAGTAACACTACAATAGCTAATGCATATGTATTTGACTTTGATGGTGATGCAAAAACATTTGCTACTGAAAGACTAAACAATCTTAAAGTAATTGATAAAGACGGAAATGTAACTACTGTAGATTCTAAGGCAACCGCTGATGATTTTGAAATTAAGTATGCAGAAAATGTTACAGGTGTTCCGAATAAAAAGGCTGATGGAACTTATGAAGAGTACAATACAGCATATGTGTATGCTGTAGCTAAAGACGGTTCTGGTTATACCGGAAATCAGACTTTGACATTAGCTGATGGAAGTAAAATTAAAAATGTTGTTGCATCCTATGCTTTCAAAATCAAAAATGTTCAATTTGTAGAGAAGAATGTTTCAGTAAAAAATGGTACTTATGCTGGTGGTCTTGCTGTTAAACCAGATGTTTTAGTTCAGATCAAAGGTCAGACTCTTGTTGAAGGAAAAGATTATGAACTTAAATTCTATACTGGACAGTATGGAAAGACTTCATATAAAGAAATTTCTAATTGTACTGATGTTACAGATGGAAAAGCGTATGGTATCCTTGTTAATGGTAAAGGTGGATACACAGGTTCACTTGTTTATATCGATGCAGCTTGGGGAATTGACAAAAAAGATATCAAAGACTGTGATGTTAAAGTCATTGATGGTGTTACAACTGTTATGAACGGTTATATTCCTGTTCCTACTACCGAATATACATCTACTAAAAATAGTGATGGAACATACACTGTAGCAGCTAATAAAGACAGCAAAAACTATGTTGGTTCTAAGACAGTATCTGCTCAGGGTAAAGCCGAAGATGAGAAACCAGATGCTCCAATGATCAGCAGCGTTAAAGTTGTTGGCAACAAAGCAACTGTAATCCTTTCCGGTGAGTCCGAAGGTGCTTCAGGTTACGACTATGTAATCTCTACAGACCGTGATTGCATCACAAACAAAGATTACACTTCTGTAAACAAGAACCAGGTTAAGACTAACACTACATTTGAATATGTTGGTCAGAACACATACTATGCATACTGCCATGCTTGGAAACGTGATGAGAATGGTAAGAAAGTATTCAGCGACTGGTCTAACGCATATCCATTCGTTGTAAGTGCAATCACACCATCCCAGCCAGTGATCACAAGCGTTAAAGTAAAAGGTTCTACTGTAACTGTAACATATACAAAAGCATCCAATGCTGACGGATATGATGTAGTTCTCGGAACATCTACAAAGAAAGTTAACGGAGAAACACGTCCGGTAGAATACGGAAAACTCGTTAAGAAGAACATCAAAGGCAATGTTGTAACAGCAACATTCAAGAATGTGAAGAAAGGAACCTACTATGCAGGTCTCCACGCATTCAACAGAACTTCTGAAGACGGCAAGAAAGTATTCAGCCAGTGGTCAAACGTTAAAAAAGTTACTGTAAAATAATCCATTTGGGTAATTAAATACAGATTCCTAAAAAGAAAGCTCCAGTCATTTCGGCTGGAGTCTTTCTTTTGGGAAATTATAAGGAGACACATTTTTACCAGCATGTGCGAGCTGCTAAAAGTCCATGATTGATTTTACCTTCTATTTTTGCCCTGTTATAAATTTACTTTGTTCCTCTTCTGGCAAATACTTTGCCAATTCTTCTACCAACTCATACACCTTCGTTCCGGATGCTATCTCTGCCGGAATATTGGGGTCTGACAGTGCGTACTGCTATAGAGAAAAAACTGGTCTATCATCAGGAGGGAGGCTATTATGAATGATACAGCATATGATCCATCATATCTGGACAGTATGAAACTATCCGGCAGATATTTATTTAAACTGATCGCGCGAAACTGTCCGGACTGCTTTGATACGATCCGCAGATATATGAAAAGTGACTACCGCAAATATATGGATATGGGAAATCCATTATATCTGTGCAAGACACCAAAACAAATCCTGGGAAATATGGGAATTACCATAAACGCAAAGGCAGAAATAAGTGATACTTATGATGAATTCATTCTTGAATGGATGTCGGATTGTTATGTTACCCTGCAATGGAGATACCGGCTCTGGTCATCAGAGATGATAGATATGGTAAAGCTCGAAAAACTGTATAAACAATATTACCCTTTACATGAAACTTCCCTGTCTAATGCAGTCGTTAAAATATACAACATTTACCATCTGGAGAAATTATCTGCACATCGTTCCAAACGAATTTATTAGAAAATAATCCATTTGGATAATTAAATACAGATTCCTAAAAAAGAAGGCTCCAGCCGTTTCGGCTGGAGTCTTTCTTTTTAGGAATCAGCTCTGATAAATTTCTGACGTACTTCTTCGGTTGGAATATAAACTTCTCCGGAATCATCATCGTATGCCAGATATCCCAAATGTACCAGTAAAGTTAAGACATCATCCCTTCCCTGCAGTGACGTCATGTTATTTTGAAAAATTCCGGTGTCTATCCTGCATTTTAGAGACAGTATTCTGAATATTACTGGAAATAGATATGAACTATGCAACATCAAGAAACAGTACATCGTACTGATTGAGATTTTCTGTGAATAAACCTGTATTTTTCTCTCTTATTGCCTATACCTGATTTTATATTTCTTTTATAGATCTTTTGGGATTGCTTCATCCTTTTTATTTATCCTTCGGAGTGTCAGACCTCAATGTGGTCCCGAAGATTATTACAGTTAAAAAATGCAATGTCACCTATTGATGTAACTCCGTCTTTGATATCTGCTTCTACGATCTCATCTGCATAATCTTCCCATGGACACAGATGTGAATTTACCGGTTCACCTGTTTCCCAGTCTACTATTTTGTAAAAATCATCCATTGTGCCGTTTCCCTCTACAGTTAATACTCCATTCTGCAGAGTCCATGTAACGTTCTTTCCACAGGTTCCACTTCGCACAGCCTCTGCAGATGGCGCATCTTCTGATTGTGCATCCGGGATTCCGGATGAAAATGCATCTTCTTTCGATTCGAAATCCTGCTCAGGTGATTCGAATTCATCTGACAGGATTCCGGATCCGCATCTATTTGAGATTCGGTGTTCTGATAAGATTCTGTACTTTCTGGAATTTCTGTTTTATCATGCATCTCTGTATTTGCAGTTCCATCAGAAAAATCTTCTGCATAGATTGCAATTGGCTCTGTTGATAAAACAGTGCAAAGCAGGATTGCTGTCAGTCTGCTGGCCCACATGTTTTTTCTTCTCATAACTTTTTCACTCCTCGTTTTTACAATATAATTTACAAGTTGTAATCATTATACTCAATTATTTCATATCATACAATGAAGATCTGGTTAAAAAAGGTGCAGTAGTAAACTAATATTAGTCACGGGAGAGGCAGCTTTCTCATTTTTTTATTTCCCAAAAAGAAAGACTCCAGCCAAAATGGCTGGAGCCTTCTTTTTTAGGAATCTGTATTTAATTACCCAAATGGATTATTTTACATTTACTTTTTTAACGTTTGACCACTGGCTGAATACTTTCTTGCCATCTTCAGAAGTTTTGTTGAATGCGTGGAGACCTGCATAGTAGGTTCCTTTCTTCACATTCTTGAATGTTGCTGTTACAACATTACCTTTGATGTTCTTCTTAACAAGTTTTCCGTATTCTACCGGACGTGTTTCTCCGTTAACTTTCTTTGTAGATGTTCCGAGAACTACATCATATCCATCAGCATTGGATGCTTTTGTATATGTTACAGTTACAGTAGAACCTTTTACTTTAACGCTTGTGATCACTGGCTGGGATGGTGTGATAGCACTTACAGAGAATGGATAAGCATTGGACCATTCACTAAATACTTTCTTTCCGTTTTCATCACGTGTCCAAGCATGGCAGTATGCGTAGTATGTTCCCTGTCCTACATATTCAAATGTAGTGTTAGTCTTAACCTGATTCTTGTTTACGGAATCATAATCTTTATTTGTGATGCAGTCACGATCTGTAGAGATTACATAGTCATAACCAGAAGCACCTTCAACATCACCAGAAAGGATTACAGTTGCTTTATTTCCAGTAACTGTAACGTTGCTGATCATTGGAGCGCCAACATTCTCAGATTTTTTAACAGATACTTTCTGGCTTCCTGTGTAACCTTTGCTATCAGCTTTAGCTGTTACAGTAGCTGTTCCGTCACCGTTGTCTTTTACATCGTATTCTGTAGCTGGGACAACAACATTACCGTTCAGTACAGTAGCTGTTAATTTACCGTTTGTCTCAGAGATAGAAATAGTTGTATTCGCAAGATCTTTTTTAACAATCTTCCATGTTACGTCAACGGAATATGTGTTTGTAGTGTCATTAGCAATTGGATTGCTAAATACACCAGTCCATTCACCAGAACCGTTGCTAAGTTTATATCCGTTTTTAAGTTTCAGTGTTGCTTTTAATACTTTATTTGCACCAGTAACGTCTGCATTATTAGAAAGTCCTGTGAATTCATAATCAGTTCCTTTTACTAAAGTCTTCTCACCTACTTTGATTGTTACATTTGGAGTTACAGCGACACCACCAGCATATTCTGTATCTGCTACAGTTATATTCTTGCGTCCTACAGTAACACCTTCAATAGAGAATTCCTGAGCTACAGTATATTTTTCTTCACTTCCAGCAAATTTTGTAGAACCTGTATAATTGCCAATACCTACTACATAAACATATGCAGCTGGGCCGGTAATATTATTGAAATATTTAATTTCATAATCTTTACCTTCTACAAGTTTCATAGTATCATATGCGGCTACACTTGGAACAAATTTAATGTCTTTAAAAGTTTTCTCTGTTCCGTCATATCCAAATACATATTTTGTTTTTGTAAAGTCAATTTTATCGCCATTCTCATCAAATGCGTAGAATGTACCATTCAGTTCGCTTGTAGTAAGCGCTCTAGGAAGAATTTTAAAGCCAACTTCTTTTGTATCACCTGTGAAGTTTGTATTTGTTTTTACAGGAGCTAATGTCACACTTGCGTCACCAGCATTTACATTTACTTTAGAGGTTGTTGGATATGTGATTACAAAATCAGAAGCACTCAGTGTAACGCCATTCAATGTGATATTGAAATTAGAAGCTGTTGGTTTAATCTGTTTTCCGTTATAAGTAAATGCTTCTTTTTCTTGATCAGTAGTAGCTTTTGCTTCAACTTTAACGTCACTCAGGTTTGCTTTGCTGATTGTAAACTTAGCTGTCTGAGTTCCAGAATAATCACCTTTACCTTCAACAGTTACAGTTGCTTCTCCAGCATTTACATTATTTGTGCAGGATTTAATTGTGTAGTCAATATCCTGTGCAAGTTCAACGCCATCTACTGATAATTTTACAGTTGGTGTAATTGCTTTTCCAGTGTAAGTATAAGATCCAACAATTTCAAGTTTTACATTAGTATCCGCAATGTCTTTATTAGTTACAAGTGTTGATTTGGATGCATTGTTGATAGAAGTACCTGTAATTTTATAGTTTTTATTTTTAATGTTTGCTGCGTCTAATGTAGTTACGATTCTAAGATCCAACAGCTACAGGATTTCCATCTTCTGTTGCATATGTTAATTTATATGCATCAGCCGGAACGTCTTTCTTTTTACCAGCAACTCCAGCTTTTACAGTGACCTTTCCATCCATGTAATCAGCTACAGTCTGAAGACTTCCATTATATTGAACTTTTTCTGGAGCAGTGATATCAGTTGCTTCGATTTCAGCCTGCTGGATTGTAAATGTACCAATTTTAACACGTCCACTGTAATTTCCTGTACCAACGATATATACTTCTACATCTTTCTTAGATACTTCTTTTGCATTTGTATTATCGTTTACATACTCTACTTTGTAATCACTTGTAGATAAGTTAACTGTTGTCTTCTGATTATTTGCACCAGTTATGACAAATTTAACATCTTTAATATCTTTTGTGATTGCTGCACCAGTATATGTTTCAGCACCTAAATTAGTATTTTCGTTTGCTGTCTGATCGTTTCCACTTCCAATTTTATAAGTTAAGCCTTCAGCAGTAAGTTTATTTAAAGTTACAGGTAATGTTACTGTTGTATTTCCGATAACATTTGTATTGTCACCATTTACTGCAACAGACAATGTAGTAGCACCGCTTGCTAATGCCGCCGGTTTAACTGAGATGACACTGGAAATAGCACTTGTTACTTCCTTTTCGCCAATATAAAAATGAATTGCCTCTTTTACAGTAGATTCACTTGTAACATAATCTTTTCCAATGCTGTCAACAACAATTTTAAAATCAGACATCTGATTAGCTACAACTTTAACCTTTTTTCCAGTTGTTGATTTTGTTATATTTCCGGTATAATTGTTGTTAGTTTTAGTGTCTTTAGCTAAGGAATCTGTTGTAGTTGCAACAGTTAATTCAGCTTCGTTACCAACAGCATTCAAACCAGTAGCACTAACAGTATAAGTAGATGCTGGAAGAACTTCTCCTGTTACTGTATCCTTTACGGTTACAAAATCTGAAGAAATATTAGCTTTTTCTGCATAAGAAACAGTAGTCTTATTTAATGTTAATTCTAATTTATCTGCATCTAAAGTACGTTTAGCGATCTTAAATGCTGCTTTGATTTTTCCAGTATATCCTGCTTTATTTACAGTCGCAACTACATAGAGATTTTTATCAGATGGAGTTGCATTTACAAGATCATCGCCTTCATATGTATAAGTAAAATCAGAATATTTAAGGCCGTGAGTGCCTGTAATTGTGAAGTTTCCAATCTGGGTATCAGTAAATGCTACCTGCTTTCCTGTATAAGATACAGTCTGACCATTAAGATTTAAAACTTCATTAGAAATATCCGCACTTTTAATTTCGATACCTTCGATTGTAGTTTTAAATCCAACATTCTTACCAGTTCCTGTGATGTTTACAGATACAGTATGACCTGCATCCTCAGCTAAAAATTTTGCTTTTGCTAATTCAATATTTAAAGTACCAATACTTGTTGCAGAACCTTTATACTTTATGTTAGAGTTTGTTTCATGTCCAACTACTTCTTTTCCGTCAATACGAACTTCGTAGTCGAAACTTTCAACATCTGCATCTCCATCTTTAAGTTCACCAGACACGGTTAATGCTCCAGTCCAGTCATTTAATGTTAATTTAGGTGCAGTTGCAGTAGCAGTATCAGTAACAACAGTTGTATCTTCTACAACCGGAGCAGCATCTGCATCATCAGAGAATGTTTCAGCAGCCGGAGCTTCAGTAGCTACAGCAGCATCTGTACCATCGCTGAACTCAGCAGCCCATACCGGCACATTAGAAGTAGCAAGCATTGCAACAACAAGTGACATACTTAATGTCTTTTTTGCCATGCCCTTCTTTGTGTTTTTAATCTTTGTCATGATTATAGTTCCCCTTTGGGTGGTGTACAGGTTCATAAATGAGAAAAGCTTTACTAAGTAATGGAGAGAATTTACGATGTCGGTATATATATTGAGATTTATAAA
>NZ_JBWLUT010000109.1:0-21347 GCF_056504575.1 Blautia sp. CGZ-1-C1 | reverse complement strand
GCAAAGTCAGGCTTGCTTATTTCTCTGTGCCTTGATCTCTTCCAGTTCATCAAAGATTACTTCGTTTTTGAGAACCTTGATATAAGTTCCCTTCAGTACCGGAAGACCTGGATTCAATCACACCGGCACTTTCAAATTTTCTCAATGCATTTACAATTACAGATCTGGTGATTCCCACGCGGTCAGCAATCTTACTTGCAACCAGGATTCCTTCATCTCCGTCGAGTTCATCGAAGATATGAATGATTGCTTCCAACTCTGAGAAAGATAATGTATTAAATGCAGATTTCACAACCTGCTGTTTTCTGTCTTCTTCTGCATTCTCTTCGTGAACTGCACGCATCATCTCCAGACCAACTACAGTTGTACCATATTCACTGACAATAATGTCTTCAATATCATACGGTCTGTCATAGCGGTACATAAATACTGTACCTAATCTTTCTCCTGCGATATCTATCGGATTGATGATTCCCTGATAGCTGCTTGACACATGCTCAAAGCCCAGTGTCTGAAGATTCACATTCTCTTTTGTTGACAATACACCTAAAAATCGCTCGTTCAATAATGAATCCACATATCCGCCAACTTTATCCTCAATCAGCTCGGTAATCTCTTCTACGCCCGGACATAAACTGACGCCCAGAACCTTTCCCTTTTTGCTGAGAACCAGGATATTGGAACTCAGAGTTTCCATCAGAACCTGGCAGATATCATTAAATACGACTTTACTGGAACTGCTGTTATGCAGAAGTTTGTTGATTTTTCTTGTTTTGTCCAGCAACTGAAGCTCATATAGTCCTCCTTTCGCCTTGCATATATCTGAATTCTTTTCTGTTTATCTTTCACTCATCTTAATAATATATGAACAGAAACCTTTTCTGACACTATTTAAGCAATGAACAGTATCTTCACTCTGTTCTGAAAAAAGATTCAGACATACCCGGTCAATAACTTTACTCGTACTTTAATACTACACGTTTCGCAGATAAATTACAAGACAAATTTTATAATTTTTTTATTTATTTTTGCTTTTCTGAAAATAGATTCCTTTTGCAAATATTATTCAATAAATATGGTGTTATTTCGGAATACGGTTTTTCTCAAAACCGGATTATTATTTATTACACTGTATGTATATTACAAACATATTTTATGACAAAAAAATACAGGAAAAGTATCATTCTCTTCCTGTATTTATACTATCTTTTATATTTTCATCTACGAAGATTTTCTAAGCATGTTTAAAAATGCATTCTACTTCTATTTTTCTTCCTTCGTCTCTACATATCCACATGTTTCCTGGCTGCAGACAAGCTTATTCCCCTTTTCCACCATATAGCTTCCACATTTTGGGCATTTCTTTGCGGATGGCTTCTGCCAGGACATAAAATCGCATTCCGGATTATTTTCACATCCGTAATATTTACGTCCTTTCTTGGTTTTCTTAAGAACAAGCTCCTTGCCACATTTCGGGCATGGAACACCAATCTTCTCGAAATATGGCTTTGTATTTCTACACTCCGGGAAGCCCGGGCATGCAAGAAATCGTCCATGTGGACCATATTTGATAACCATGTTTCTGCCACAGTTATCACAGACTACATCTGTGACTTCATCCTGAATGTCAACTTTCTCCAGTTCTTCCTCTGCTGCATCGACATCTCTCTTCAGATCCGGGTAGAAATTGCTGACTACTGTTTTCCATTTAACAGTACCTGCTGCCACACAGTCCAGAAGCCCTTCCATAGTTGCTGTGAAATTCACATCCACGATACTCGGGAATGCCTGCTTCATGATGTTGTTGACAACCTCACCAAGCTCTGTAACATATAGATTCTTCTGTTCTTTAGCCACATAGCGGCGGCTGATAATTGTTGTAATGGTCGGCGCATAGGTATCTTGCAGATACGTCCGATTCCCAATTCTTCCATCGTTTTAACCGAGGCACGGCCTCCGTGTAATGTGCCGGCGGCTGTGTGAAATGCTGCTCTGGTTTCAGTTCTTTGAGTGTGAGCTTCATGCCTTTTTCAAGGCTCTGATTCAGTACATTTCCTTTTTTCTGATCTTCTTCATCTGTGTATACAGACATAAATCCGTCAAACACGATTTTGGATGCAGACACTGTAAAGATATATTCATCTGCCCCGATTTTTACGGAAGTCGTCTCATACTTCGCCGGTGCCATTCTGCTCGCTGCAAATCTTCTCCAGATAAGCTGATACAGTCTGAACTGATCTCTGGACAGAGATTCCTTTAATACAGCCGGTGTACGGCTGATATCTGTAGGACGGATCGCCTCATGGGCATCCTGGATCTTCTGTCCTTTTTTCACTGTTTTCTCTGACTGGGAAACATAATTCTCGCCATACTGTTCAGTGATATATTCTCTTGCCGCAGCATCTGCTTCCTCAGAAATTCGGGTAGAATCTGTACGCAGGTAGGAAATCACACCAACGGTACCATTTCCTTTAATATCGATTCCTTCATATAACTGCTGTGCCAGACGCATCGTCTTCTGTGTAGAAAAGTTTAATGTCTTGGCAGCTTCCTGCTGTAAGGTACTTGTGGTAAATGGCAGAGGTGCATTTTTGATTCGCTCGCCTTTCTTTACCTCAGTAATCTCATACTCTTTATCCTTTAAGGAAGCCAGAAGCTCATCCATTTCCTGCTTGTTATGGATGCTCATTTTCTTATCTGTACCGTAGAATTTAGCCTGAAGCGGTTTCTTTTCACCCTTTACCTGAAATTCTCCGTCAAGACTCCAGTATTCTTCCGGAATAAATGCGTTGATCTCATCCTCTCTGTCACAGATGATACGCAATGCAACAGACTGTACACGTCCCGCACTTAAACCTCTCTTGACTTTCGCCCAGAGCAGAGGGCTGATACTGTAACCAACCATACGGTCAAGCATACGTCTTGCCTGCTGTGCGTCTACCAGATCCATATCCAGTTCTCTTGCCTGTTTAATGGATGACTTTACAGCTGTTTTTGTGATCTCATTGAAAGTAATTCTGTGCATCTTCTTCGGGTCTTCTTTTAAGGCCTGCATCAGATGCCAGGAAATAGCCTCTCCCTCGCGGTCAGGGTCGGTTGCCAGATAAATCTTATCTGCCTTCTTGGCAGACTTGCGAAGCTTGGCAAGCAGTTCTCCCTTTCCACGTATTGTTATATATTTCGGTTCAAAATCATGCTCTACGTCAATTCCAAACTGGCTCTTGGGAAAATCGCGAACATGTCCGTTTGAAGCTTCCACATCGTAATTCGCGCCAAGAAACTTCTTAATTGTTTTCACTTTTGCAGGTGATTCCACTATCACCAGATATTTCGCCATGCTATCTCTCCTAGTCGTAATCTGTTACTGTTCACTATAGCAATTCTATAAGCGCCCAATAACGCCAAATTCATTCTTTTCACAGCTTATTATTAACCAGATAACGGATTTTTCCCAATCCGGCTAATTCACGTTACTGTTCACTCCGTTCTCAGCAACAGAAATGGCGCATGAACAATAACTTAACTGCATCTTACATAGTAATGTCTCCCGCTTTCTCTTATGAGTCCCTGCAGTGTCAGCTCCACCAGACAGTTGCTTACCTGTGCCGGCGAAAAGCCTGTTTTTCTTACTATGTAATCGGGGTTTTTTGGTCGTAAATCGAGACAACTATACACCAAATTCAAATCACTTGCAAGTCCTAAGTTGTTTTTTTCGTCTGTTTGCAAGGCTTTCTCTGCACCGATTCCAAGTTCTTCCAGTATGATTTCCGGGCAGTAGGCAATTCCTGCGCCATCGTAGATCAGCTTATGGCATCCTCTGCTAAGTGTATCTGTAACAGCACCTGGGATGGCATAGACCATTTTTCCCTGTTCCAGTGCAAAACCTGCTGTAATCAGAGAGCCACTGTTTTCTTTTGCCTCTACCACCAGAACTGCATCTGACAGGGCACTGATGATGCGGTTACGCGCCGGAAAATGCCAGGATACAGGTTCCGAACCCAACGGACATTCACTGATAATCCCGCCATTTTCCCAGAGAATTCTCTCGTAAAGTTTTTTGTTTGTTTTCGGATAACACACGTCAACTCCACTTCCCAGCACCGCAAATGTAGGCATTTTCCCTTCCAGGGCTCCTTTATGCCCTTCTGAATCAATCCCAAGAGCCATGCCGCTGATGATCTGTACTCCTGCCTGACTTAGTTCCTTCGCATAACGGAAAGCCTGGATTCTGCCGTATGGGCTGCACATTCTCGCTCCGATTACTGCTACGGTTATCTTGTCGGGATCAGGCATTCTCCCCTTTACATATAGCTTTGCGGGCATGGAGGGATACTGCATCATTTTTTTCGGATACTCCAGACTTGTTTTTGTGATACATCGGATCTGATCCATGGAATTTCCCAACACCTGATTTCTCTTTCTGTTATTTTTTTCCCAATCTATGCTTTCCGAACTTTCTGAATCGAATTTTTCTACCTCAGTTCTTTCCATATAAAATACCTCGCAGACTTTTATTTTATGACAAAATCTTTATCAAATGCTCTGTAAGAAAGTGCCTCTCCGATATGATGGCTGGCAATGATTTCTTCTTCCTCCATATCGGCAATCGTTCTGGCTACTTTCAAAATTCTGTGATAGGATCTGGCACTGAATGCAATTCTCTCAAACGCTCTCGCAAGCAGCTTTGATGCACTGTCCGTAAGAGGGCAGTATCTTATCGATCAGACTGCTTCTCAGCTGTCCGTTGAAACTTATCTTCTCGTCTTTATAACGTTCTCCCTGGATTTTCTGTACTTTTTCTACTCTTTTCCTGATAATTGCAGATGTTTCCCCTTTCTTTCCACAGTGAAGCTGTGCAAAAGAAACCGGCGGTACTTCTGTGCTGATGTCGATCCTGTTGTCCAGGAGCGGACAGGCTAATTTTGCCCATATAATGTGAAATTTCTCCCGACGTACAGGTGCATCGGTTCAAATCCGGATAATATCCGCAGGGACAGGGATTCATCGCGGCACATAGCATAAAATCCGCTGGAAAACTATATGTACCGCTTGCCCTGGCAATCTGAATCACCTTGTCTTCCAGTGGCTGACGCAGAAGTTCCAGACTTGCCCTGGAAAATTCAGGCATTTCATCCAGGAAAAGCACACCTTTATGCGCCAGTGTAATCTCACCGGGACGCGGATTGCGTCCCCCTCCTGCTATTGCCTGTGGCGTACTCGTATGGTGGGGACTTCTAAATGGTCTTTCATTCATCAAAGGATTTTCTCTGGATAAAAGCCCCGCAATACTGTAAATTCTGGTAAGTTCCAGTTTCTCTTCAAATCCCAGACCTGGCATGATCGTAGGAAGTCTTCTGGCAAGCATCGTCTTGCCTGTCCCTGGCGGTCCAATCAGAAGCATGTTATGGAAGCCACTTACTGCAATCTCTGCTGCCCTTTTTGCGCCTTCCTGCCCTTCAATATCTGAGAAATCCATTCCTTTATCCGTATTTCTTGCAGAAATATCCTCCTGGATTTCCATTTTCAGATATGGTTCCGGATTCTGGATGCATTCGATCAGTTCCTTCAGATTCTTTACCCCTGCTACCGGCACATCCTTGATGAGTCTTCCTTCTTTCAGATTCTCATAAGGAACTACGCAGAATCGGCATCCAAGACTTCTCGCACACAATACCATGGGGAGGATTCCCGAAATGCCATGAATCTCTCCGTCCAGTCCGATCTCGCCTGCCATCATGACTCCATTGACATCCCGCGAACTTATGATTTCAAAAGCAGCCAATACTGCGGCTGCGACCGGAACATCAAAGCCGGCACCTTCTTTCTTCATATCCGCAGGTGCGAAATTAACAGTGATTCTCTTTGGTGGAAACTGATAGCCGTTATTCTTAAGTGCTGTACGTACTCTGTCCTGGGCTTCTTTTACCTGAGCGGATGGAAATCCTACCATTATAAAGGAAGGAAGTCCGTTACTTACATCTGCTTCAACCTGGACAGGACATACTTCTACCCCTAAAATTGCAGCTGATAATACACTTGCAAACAAATTTTCTCCTTTCCAGATGCATAAATCTCCCCGATGTGATTTATACATATCATATATCTATACATATCCATACTGAATAATTGCTCTGCTTATTACTGTCTATTGTAGTTCATAACGATTGCAAGACACCGAATAGACAAAAACATGTAACAGAAGCAAAGTTTTATCTTATTCGGCTAAATATTGCTTTTTTTACTTTATGGGATTACCATAACCTGAACGGTCATGTATTATTTCAGAAATCAGAATTGAATAAAGATATTTTTATTATAGTCCATTTTGCTCCATTTTGCAAGAGTGCAATTTGTTCTGTTTTATACTTTTTTATATCAGAGCATGTTTGAAAAAAGTTTTCTGCAAGATGTGTGTCACAATTTGCGGGATATTTTTTTAAACACTCTCCATAGGGAAGGAGGTACCCCACATGAAATTTCAGCGTATTCAGGATTTACGCACAGATGCTGATCTGTCCCAGAAACAGCTTAGCGAAATTCTTCACATCAGCCAGCGTTCCTATTCACACTATGAAACCGGATCACGTAACATTCCTGTCGAAATGTTGATCAGACTGGCAAATTATTATGACATAAGTGTTGACTATCTGGTAGGGCGCACTGACAAAAAAGAGATGAATAAATAAAAAGCAAAAAGGATTCCTGTAACTTCTGATGTTACCTGAATCCTTTTGTTTTTCTTTTGCTTTTTCATGACTGTAGATCATATTCACAGTCAATATTTTTCTTATGTAGCTTCCCGTTATCCTCTGATCATAACACCATCTACGGAAGGGTGAACTTTAGCGCCTTCCGCTTTCGTTTTTGTTTTAATCTTCACATACAGAATCCCGTTATCAAAAGTGAAATAGCCTTTTGCTACATTTCCCAGGGAATCTGTAAAGGAAAATCTTGACGCATTTCCCGCTACGGATTTCTTTACCGTAGCTTCACAGGTGGCTGTTTTTTTCTTATTTGTCTGCGAATAAGTAAATGTAACCGACTTCTGGCTTAGTTTCGTAATCTCGATCACAACCCTGCCATTCTTACTGTGCCAGCTTCCCAGATAATCATCCGGGTCAAAAACATAGGCTCTTTCCAACACAGGTGTCGGCGTTACCGTAGGAATTGGTGTCGGAATCGGGGTTGGCGTAGCTGCCGGTGTAGGTGTTACAGTTGGAACACTTTCCAGTGCCGCGATTGCTTCTGCCTTGCGCTGCTGCCTGTCCTCATTCTCCCGCTGACGAATCAACAGAATACCTGCAAGTATAAGCAGGACAAACAAGATGATCACAAATATCAGAAGCTTCTTAAGCCTTCTTTTCTTTTTGTTCCTTTTCTGATTGTTTACTACCGACAAATTCTACGTCTCCTCTTTTTTGTACTTCTATATCGTATTTACTTTCTATCTACATTTCCAGTTATCATTCTATGCAGAAATATTGTAACTATTCAGTACCTTCACAGTTACGAAATATTATTCTTTTCCATCCCAGCAATAAGTACAGAGTTTGCATGGAGAGATTCCGATAGAAGCCTTCAGATCGTCAAGTCTGTGGAATTTCAGGGATGTAAAGTTCAGTTCCTTACGGATCTCTTCCAACATTTCTTTGTAATTAGTTGAATTCGGATCTGCGTAGTCTGCCAGTGTCCTATCACTGACATTCTCTCCCTCACGTTTCGCGATCACACGTCTTGTGATCAGATCCATCTCTGATTTGGAACGTGAGAAGTTCAGATATTTACATCCATACAGAAGCGGCGGGCATGCAGGACGGATATGTACTTCCTTTGCACCATTTCTGTAAAGGAATTCTGTTGTTTCTCTTAACTGTGTTCCACGTACGATAGAATCATCGATCATAAGAAGGCTCTTATCTTTGATCAGACGGTGTACCGGAATCAGTTTCATTCTGGCAATCAGATTTCTCTGGCTCTGCTGAGTAGGCATGAAAGATCTCGGCCAGGTTGGTGTATATTTAATAAACGGGCGGGCAAAAGGTACGCCTGACTGGTTCGCATATCCGATGGCATGTGCAATACCAGAATCCGGAACTCCGGCTACGATATCCGGGTTTACTTCGCCTTTGTCACGTTTTGCCAGCATATCACCACAGTGATAACGCATTTCTTCTACATTAACGCCTTCATAAGTTGAAGTCGGATATCCGTAATATACCCACAGGAAAGAACAGATACGCATCTCTTCGCCAGGCTTCTGCAGAGTTTCCACTCCATCCGGAGTCACTGCAACGATCTCGCCAGGTCCCAGTTCTTTCAGGTCTTCATATCCTAAATTCAGATATGCAAAGCTTTCAAAGGATACACAGCAGGCATCTTCTTTCTTGCCTATGATCAACGGAGTTCTTCCCAGACGGTCACGTGCTGCCAGCAATCCCTTAGGTGTCAGGATCAGCATCGTCATAGAACCTTCGATTACTTCCTGCGCATAACGGATTCCTTCGATCATGTTATCCTTCTGGTTGATCAGGGCAGCTACCATTTCTGTAGGGTTGACACTTCCACCGCTCATTTCCAGGAAATGTGTACATCCATTCTTGAAACAGGTTGCGATCAGTTCATCCATGTTGTTGATCTTTCCAACTGTAGTGATTGCAAAATTTCCCAGATGGGAACGTACCAGCAACGGCTGTGGCTCATTATCTGAAATACATCCGATTCCTAAATTTCCTTCCATCTCACCGATATCACCGTCAAACTTTGTTCTGAATGGTGCGTTCTCGATATTGTGGATCACACGGTCAAAGCCACGTTTCGAATCATATACCGCCATACCGCCTCTGCGTGTTCCCAGATGGGAATGATAATCAATTCCGAAGAAAAGGTCCAGAACGCAGCTGGACTTTGATGCTACTCCAAAAATTCCACCCATTATCGTATTCTCCTTTTGTCCATCATCTCAGGGCATATCTGCCCGCCTCATAATATTTGTTTATCGTTACTGTTTATCACACAACACTACTCATTATATAGAACACAATTTTATAAGTAAAGAGTTTTATCGCCTGTAAAACCAACCTCTTTTTGGCGTTTGCTTACAAATTTTGGATATTTTTATTCTAAAATCTATCCGCCTGGTTCTTATTTTTTCTCTTTGATAGTACCTTTTCTGTATGCATCCAGAAGCTGGATCAGTTCCTGAATTCTCTCTTTTAACGCATGACCGGTATCTGTATCACCTACCAGCTGACGTCTTGACATGTAGCTGACTGCTACACGATTTGATACGATATCTGTCTCTTTTGCTACCGCATCTGCTTTGGAAGTAAATGGCTCGTGAGCTGTAAGATTTAATCCATAAGAATTATAAATCAGTGTATATCCTGCAATACCTGTAACTTTTCTGTATGCCTTGGAGAAGCCTCCGTCAATAACGATAACCTTGCCATTGCATTTGACCGGGCTTTCTCCCTCACTCTGATGTACAGGTACATGACCATTGATAATATGGCCCTTCTCCGGATCCAGACCAAATTCACGCAGCATATTATCAACTACTTCTTCATTCTCCCAGAGTCGGTAATATGCATTCTTTTTCTCCTCATGTGTGGACGGATCTTCTATAAAATAACGCTCAAAAGTACTCATCTTACTCTTGCCAAACAACGGAGAATTCGGTGCTGCCCAGATATACCACATGATATCCCGGCCTTTCTTCTGCTCATCTTTTCCTACAGAATAAAAAGCTCTGCGTACATAGGCTTCCAGCACATCATACAATTCTTTTCCTTTATAGCTTTTCCCATAAATCTGTACTTCACGGAAGGTTCCATCCTCATTTAACGGGATACTTCCATGAAACAGAAGATTCCCATTATATACTGTATAAAGGCCTCCTTTATCCAGTAACAGCCGGATATGATTCTGCAGCTTCTCGCAGTTTCTGAATGCAGAAGACAGCTTGTCCATAACCTCTTTTTCCCCGTCTGTAAGCTCGTATGGATGCTTCCAGTCAATCGTCGGGAAGTTGCTGTCCCGGAGAGGATATTCTTTTCCATCCGGCAGGGTGATTGTTCCTTTTTCAGGATTGATTCTATGTAAAAGTGCCCTGTCTTCCATCTGGAACTCTTTATGCTTTCGCACCAGTTTTCCTTCTAATTTAAACTGGATCACTGCAATCGCTTTGTGCATTTTTTTGCCGAGTTCTTCTTCCAGAACATTGTAATTTGAAGCGCCTTTCATGGCAAAAATATCACATGGATCATCCTTATATGCTTCCATGACAAAGGTTGCAAGCGGCAGCATATTGATACCGTATCCATCTTCCAGAATATCCAGATTTCCATAACGGATGCTGTTTCTCACTACCGTTGCAATACATGCTTTCTGACCTGCTGCCGCACCCATCCAGACTACATCATGGTTACCCCACTGGATGTCCAGGGAATGGTACTGCATCAGACGGTCCATGATAAAATGCGGTGCCGGGCCTCTGTCGTAAATATCCCCCAGGATATGCAGGTGATCTACGACAAGACGCTGAATCAGTTCTGCAAGTGCAATGATAAAGTTCTCTGCACTGCCGATTTCAATAATGGTATTTACAATGGCATCATAATAAGCTTCTTTATCCAGGACCTCCGCTTTCTCTGTGATCAGCTCTTCGATCACATATGCATAGTCTGCCGGAAGCGCTTTTCTTACTTTTGATCTGGTATATTTGGAAGCTGTTGTCTTACATATTTCAATCAGACGATACAGAGTAATCTTGTACCAGTTTTCCATATCATCCTCTGTTTCCTTTACCAGATCCATCTTCTCTCTTGGATAATAAATCAGTGTCGCCAGAGAACGTTTGTCATTATTTCCAAGCGTGTGTCCGAATACGTCATCTATTTTCTTTCGCACTGCACCGGAACCGTTTCGCAATACATGGGAAAATGCCTGATACTCTCCATGAAGATCGGACATAAAGTGTTCCGTTCCCTTTGGAAGGTTCAGAATCGACTGGAGATTAATAATCTCCGTAGATGCTTTTCCAATTGTAGGATAAATTTCTGCAAGTCTCTGTAAATATCTAAGCTCCTCTTTCTTCATATCCATCTCCTTATATCTTCTATCTCATCCCGTAAAATCAAACAGTGACATCTGGTTCGACTGCGGAATATCTCCAAATAATTTCAGATCATCCATCAGATCAATAACTGTCTTGCTGACTTTAGTTCTGTCGCGGAAGTCGTCTTTTGACAGGAATTTGCCTTGTTTTGCGGCATCTACAACGGCATCTGCGGCCTTATCTCCGAGTCCGTCAATGGTCGCAAGTGATGGCATCAGTTTTCCGTCCACAATCTGGAATCGCTGCGCTTTTGCAGTGTAAAGATCGATTGGAACGAACTCAAAACCTCTTGCATACATCTCCTGCACGATACGCATATCCTTCAGGGTATCCTGCTCTTTCTTAGATGCAGCATCGCCTTTCTTACGGATTTCTGCCATATAATATTCCAGACGTTCTTTACCCATGCACATCAGTTCATAGGAAAAAGCTGTCGCACGGATACTAAAGTATGCCGCATAATAAGCCAGCGGCTGAAATACCTTATACCACGCAATTCGGTATGCCATCATAACGTAAGCCGCCGCATGGGCTTTCGGGAACATGTACTTGATCAGCTTACAGGACCAGATATACCAGTCCGGTACATCATGTTCCTTCATCGTTGTGATCCACTCATCACGCAGGCCTTTTCCCTTACGGACACTCTCCATAATGGTAAATGCAAGACCACTTTCCACACCTTTTCCGATTAGATAGATCATGATATCATCTCGGGTACAGATGGCAGTAGAAATCGTAGCCGTGCCATTCTGGATCAGTACCTGCGCATTTCCAAGCCATACATCTGTACCGTGGGAAAGTCCTGCAATACGAATCAGGTCCGAGAAGTATTTCGGCTTGGTATCGATAAGCATCTGCATAGCAAAGTCTGTACCGAATTCCGGGATTCCCAGGCATCCAAGCTTACATCCACCAATATCCTCCGGCTCGATTTTCAATGCTTTCGTGCTTGCAAATAATGACATGACATCCCTCTGATCCAGCGGAACATCCCTCGCACTGATGCCGGTCAGATCCTCCAGCATTCGGATCATGGTCGGATCATCGTGTCCCAGTATATCAAGCTTCAGCAGGTTTCCATCAATGGAATGATAATCAAAATGCGTGGTGATAATATCACTGTTTACGTCATTCGCAGGATGCTGGACAGGTGTAAATTTCTCGATTTCCTCTCCCACCGGAAGTACAATGATACCTCCCGGATGCTGTCCTGTGGTACGGCGGACTCCTGTGCACCCCTGCACGATACGGTTAATCTCACAGTAACGTTTATGCACGCCGCGTTCCTCGAAATAATTCTTCACATAACCGAATGCCGTTTTCTCTGCCAGTGTACCGATAGTTCCGGCTTTAAACGTCTGTCCTTTACCGAAAATAACCTCTGTATATCGATGTGCATTTGCCTGATATTCTCCTGAGAAGTTAAGGTCAATATCAGGCTCCTTATCTCCCTTGAATCCAAGGAATGTTTCAAAAGGAATATCAAATCCCTCTTTCTTCATTTTTGTCCCACATTTCGGACAGATTTTATCAGGCATATCGCACCCTGCCATACCTGCGTATTGCTTTACTTCCGGCGAATCGAAATCACTGTATTTACAATCCGGATTCGGACATAAGTAATGCGGCGGCAGAGGATTTACCTCTGTGATACCGGACATTGTAGCCGCCAGGGAAGATCCTACTGATCCTCGCGAACCTACCAGATATCCGTCCTCATTAGACTTCCACACCAGTTTCTGTGCGATAATATACATTACGGCGTAACCATTCGAAATAATAGAGTTCAGTTCTCTATCCAGACGGCTTTCCACGATCTCCGGCAGGGGATCTCCGTACATTTCATGTGCCTTTGTGAAGCAGATATTCTTCAGATCCTGGTCGGAATTTTCAATGACCGGTGGGAATTTGTCCGGATGGATCGGGGAAATTTTCTCGATCATATCCGCAATCTTATTGGTGTTCGTAATGACAACTTCCTCAGCTTTCTCACTTCCCAGATAGGAGAATTCCTCCAGCATTTCTTCCGTAGTACGCAGATATAATGGTGCCTGTTCATCCGCATCCGAGAAACCATTTCCAGCCATAATAATACGTCGGTATACCTCGTCCTGAGGATCCATAAAGTGCACATCACAAGTAGCTACAACAGGTTTCTTAAACTGCTCTCCAAGCTTGACGATCTTTCTGTTTATCTCTTTTAAATCTTCCTCAGAATTGATCATATCATGCTTGTCATCCGCGATCATAAATTTATTATTTCCAAGCGGCTGAATTTCCAGATAGTCATAAAAATTAACCAGTCTGGCAATCTCCGTATCCGGTGCATTTCTCAGTATTGCCTGATACAGCTCTCCTGCCTCGCAGGCACTTCCCACCAGAAGACCATCCCTATGCTCTTCCAGCACACTCTTCGGTACACGAGGACGTCTGTGATAATATTTCAGATGAGACTGGCTTACCAGTTTATACAGATTAATGCGTCCCGTCTCATTTCTGGCAAAAATAATCGCATGGTAAGTTGGTAACTTCTTAATAGTATTGGCCGATACCGCTCCCTGTTTATTCATCTCATCCACATCAAGAATATCTCTGTCCGCCAGCATTTTGACAAATTTTACAAAAATCTCTGCTGTACATGCGGCATCGTCTACTGCACGATGATGATTCTCCAGTGAAACTCCAACTGCTTTTGCAACCGTATCCAGCTTAAATCTGTTCAATGCAGGCAACAGGAAACGCGCCATTCCGACCGTATCCACGTAAGTAAAATCATGCTTGATTCCCAGTCTGTCACAGTTTTTCATAATGAATCCCATGTCAAAGTCCGCATTATGTGCAACCATTACCGCCCCCTTGCTGAATTCAAGGAATTTTGGCAGAATTTCTTCGATTGTCGGCGCATCCATTACCATGCTGTCATTAATGCTTGTAAGCTGTTCAATGCGGAACGGGATCGGTACTTTTGGGTTTACAAACGTGGAAAAACGATCGGTAATCTCTCCGTTCTCTACCAGTACCGCGCCAATCTCAATAATCTGACAGGTCAGAGAAGAGAAGCCTGTTGTCTCAATATCAAAGACTACAAATCTTCCATCCAGTTTCTGTCCTTTTCCATTTGTCACCATACCCTTTAAGTCATCTACAAGGTAAGCTTCCATACCATACAGGACCTTGAAATCAGAGTCCTTCGGCACACATCCGCCCCATGCATCGAAGCAGTGATTTGCCTCGGGAAATGCCTGAACGACACCATGGTCTGTAATGGCAATGGCAGGATGTCCCCACTCATAGGCACGTTTTACTAGAGATTTGGCATCTGTGACACCATCCATATCGCTCATCTTCGTATGGCAGTGAAGTTCAACTCTTTTCTGAGGAGTGGTATCCACCCTGGCTGTGGTAAAGTTGGCAATCTTTTTGATTCCCGCGATAGACGCAATCGTCAGTTCACTGTCAAATCTGTCCACAGTCGTTACACCGCGAAACTTCAGAAATGCACCTTTCTTTACATGCTCTGTGACTTCCGGAACCTGCTCGTTTCGAAGGAACATCTTCACTACAATACTGTCAGTAAAGTCTGTAATCGGGAAAATCAGAATCGTCTTTTCATTTCGAATCTCTCTGGCTTCAACATCCATAACCTGTCCGCGGACAATGACCTCACCCATCTCACCGGTGATTGTTTCAAGGGCAACTGGTTCGCCTTCAAAATCTCTTCCATAGATAACATCCGGATTGCTGTCTCGTCTGAATCCACCGCGGAAATCACCTTTTTTATTGTCTTTTCGATCAGCAAATGCGGACTTTTTGTCTTTCTTTTCCTGCTGTGATTTATCTGCTTTCTTCTCTGCCTTTTTTTCCGTTGTTCCACTTTCTTCAGTCTGTGAAGTCTCCTCCGTTTTGGCATTCATCTTTGCATGACGAATTACGTTCTCTACTTCCTGAGCAATCTGAACTGCTGCATTCTTACGGTATTTGCTCTCCTGCGTTTCTGTAAACTCCAGCTCCACTTTCAAATCCATCCCGCATCTCTCGCAGAAAACTTTCTGCAGATATTCGATCAGAATCTCGCTTTTTTCTCTGGCTATTACCGAGTCAGGAAGAATCATATGAAGATCATTTGCACCCGGAAAAGTAATCTGTGCCTGCTTGAACATGTTATATTCCAGCATATTGTAATTGCGCAGTTCCAGTTCCATACTGGATCGGTATGTGTCCAGGAAATTCTGTGGCGTGTACTGCCCTGATAAATGAAACTTCTCTATTACGGTAACCGTAACGCCCAGTCCTGCAAAAATCTGTCTCTCTATCTGCTCTTCCAGGGCAAAAATATGCTTCTTATGAATCCAGCGTTCACTTTTTATATATACCCAGATATGAGTCTTGGAAGGATTGCAGGAAACTCTGGTTACAAACACCATGTCCAACAGCTCTTCCAGTTCTTTTTTCACTTTTAAATTGGGAAATACGTCAAAAAAATCTTTTTCCAAAATAGAATCTCCTCTTTATATAAATGAAGCAAAGATAATCTCTGCTTCATTGCAAAGATTATTTTTTCCAGTTTAAAAGTTCCTCCCGCAAGGTATCCAAAAGCTCCTCTTCCGGAACCTTTTTAATGATCTCGCCATGTTTGATCAGAAGTCCGACACCAACACCGCCTGCAATTCCGATATCTGCTTCTTTTGCTTCTCCAGGTCCGTTTACCACACATCCCATAACCGCTACTTTAATATCAAGCGGGATATCCTGCACCATAGTTTCTACCTTGTTTGCAAGACCGATCAGATCAATCTGTGTACGTCCGCAGGTTGGACATGACACGACTTCCACGCCGCCTTTGCGAAGTCCAAGTGTCTTCAGGATACGTTTTGCTGACTTGATTTCTTCCAGAGGTGCGCCTGTAAGGGAAACCCGGATGGTATCACCGATTCCCTGATTCAGAATGATTCCCAGACCGATCGCTGATTTGATATTTCCGGAATACAGAGTTCCTGCTTCTGTGATTCCTACATGAAGTGGATAGTTTGTTTTTTCTGCGATCAGTTCATGTGCTTTTGCACACATGAGAACGTCTGAAGATTTAATACTGATGACAAGATTGTCATAGCCTAATTCCTCGATAATGTGTACTTTATCCAGCGCACTCTCAACCAGTCCTTCTGCTGTAACACCATGATATTTTTCCACAAGCTCCTTCTCCAGCGAGCCACTGTTTACACCGACACGGATTGGGATGTTGCGTTCCTTCGCCACATCAACGACTGCTTTAATACGCTCTGTACTTCCGATATTTCCCGGATTGATGCGTATTTTATCCGCTCCGTTTTCCATCGCTGCGATAGCCAGACGATAGTCGAAATGAATATCTGCTACCAGTGGAATATGAATCTGTTTCTTGATTTCTTTTAACGCTTTTGCAGCTTCCATAGTAGGTACTGCGCAACGAATAATGTCGCATCCTGCCTGCTCCAGCGCAAGGATCTGTGCTACAGTCTGCTCTACGTTTTCTGTCTTTGTGTTCGTCATGGACTGGATTAAAACAGGGTTGCCACCACCGATTTTTCTGTCTCCGATCCGGATGACTTTTGTATGATCTCTGTACATAATTACCTCTTTATTCTTTCCTATAATAATCTCACAGAATGCTCCATTCTATCCAGTCTGGCATCGGTAAGATTCTGCGGAACCGGAGATTAAGTGCATTATTCTCTGAAATTACTATAAACATCTTCTACCAGAAGCAGGAGCGGCCGAGTTCCCGGCAGCTCCCGCCCAATTTTCGTTATCCGTAACTATTCAGCTCCCTCACAAAATAATAGACTGCTGAAATATATACAATCATTTATCTACTGTCTGATTTCCAGAAGTTTTCGCTTCAGTTCATCTTCCATGCGGCGCATTTCTGACTCTGCCGCCTGCCTCTTCTGGCGTCCTTCCATCTGGATGCGCATTACATCATCCAGTGTCTGAATCAGATCTGCATTTGTTTTCTGAAGTGTCTCAAGGTCAACAATCCCTCTTTCAGATTCCTTCGCTATCTCAACCGTTGCCGTATGAAGCATCTCTGCGTTTTTCCTGAGAAGTTCATTTGTAATATCTGTCACCTGTCTCTGCGCCTGTGTCGCTTCTGCAGAATGAGCGATTCCAAGCGCAAGCACCATCTGGCTCTTCCATAACGGAATCGTATTTACGATTGTTGTCTGGATTTTCTCTACCATTACGGTATCATTATTCTGAATCAGACGGATCTGCGGTGCTGTCTGCATGGCAATCGTACGGGTAAGCTCCAGATCATGCAGCTTCTTCTCAAAACGATTACATTTCTCATCCAGATCCCTCGCTGCCTGCGCATCCTCAGGAAGTCCGCTCATCATCGCCTTATTTTTCAACTCTTCAAGTTTTCCGTTTCTGGTTTCTTCCAGTTTCTTTTTGCCAGCAAGGATATACATGGTAAGTTCTTTAAAGTAATTCAGGTTCTGCTCATACATCTTGTCCAGCATAGCGGAATCCTTCAGCAGACGCACCTGATGCTGCTGAAGAGAATCTGTGATTTTCTCAATGCTGACCTCTGCCTTGTCATATTTGTTCTTCAGATTCTCAATCTTAGAAGACTGTTTCTTAAAGAATCCAAAAAATCTGCCGCCATCATCCTGCGCATCAAAATCTCTTAATTCTCCAACCACATTCGTGATCAGATCTCCGATTTCTCCCAGATCCTGCATCTTCACGTTCTCTAATGCAGTGTCTGAGAAATCTGCCATCTTCTTCTGTGTTCCGGCACCATACTGAAGAATCTGGTTTGTGTTCTCAATATCGATTTTTGCTGCAAATTCATTTACCATCTGCTGCTCTGCCGGTGTCAGTGCCGGAGCTTCTTCTTTTGGCTGTGGCTGCTCCACTTTTACAGGCTCCTCTTTTTTCTCGAATTCCCCAAGATCTGGTTCCAGTGTTAATGATGGTCCTTCCATTTCAAAATCTTTAAATTCTTCCCCCATGGCATCTCCTTTTTATCAGGCTTTTTTCAGGCTTTTTTCAGGTTTTTCTCATATTTTCGGTAATTCTGATTCTTATTCCTGACTAAACCTGCTGTTTTTGTTTTATAGCGTTTCATGGTTATCAGTTCTTCTGCATTTTTGCAAAATCATCATCTGTCAGGCCTTCCTGCGCCAGCAATGTATGCAGTACGGAAATATCACTTGACACATCCCATGCAGTGTCCTGAAAAACAGAATCCAGAAGTTTCTCAAATGCCTGGTTAAGCGTATCCAATGTATCCTCTATTTCCTTCTTAGATGACTGGATGTTCTCTCCCTGAACAGGCTGCTGATCCATTTCCTCATAGGCATCCAGTAATTTTACTGTCATAGGCAGATAATAATTCATCAGTTTTTTCAGATCCGGAATAATCTCCGGATGCTTTTCGGCACGTTCAAAAATCTTCTCCACGATTAGTTCCATTCTGGATATCTTAGCTGAGATTTCCACTCCCGGGATGGCATCATTACTCTTATGAATCTTATCCAGAAATTCATTTCCTCTGTCCAGTACTTCCTGCACTTCAGGAGATGTATTCTCTCTGTTTCTCTCCTGCTCTTCCTGACGTCTCTTTTCTTCCTGCTGCTTCTGCTCAAGTGCTTTCTGCGTCTGAGTGTATTGCTGATAAGTCTCATTACTTGTGATCAGGCAGGTCTCCTGTGCATCAATATGTCCCTGACGGAACCACCCGTCATCGATCATTTTCTTAATATCTTTCTTTACAAATTTCACCGGCTTATTTACCGCAACAGAAAGCTGTTCAAAATTGCAATAGGTATGCACTCCCAGCGTACCGATATATTTTTGAAAACGTTCCAGCTTTCCAAGCTTCTTAAGTCCTCCGGCAAGAAGACCTGCACCGGTCAGTGCTCCGGCCGCCATAAAGCATGTACCGCCAAACACAAGTGAACTCATATGTCCAACCGCACCGAAAATAGCCAGAACCAATGTTCCTAGTCCCATACCACTTGCAAGAATACCACCTGAGACAGAAAGCATCAGACCTTTCATTCTTCCGCCGGTGTTCTTCTCATACAGAGTCAGCATTCGTTCTTTTGCTTTCTCATTTTCCAGTCTTTTTTGTTCCTCTTGTTCACGTTCCCGTCTGCGCCGTTCTTCAAATTCTTTTGTCTTATTCTGATATGTTCCTTGATTCTGTGAACCAAATACGCTGTTCAAACCATTCCTGATTGCTTCACTTCCGGAATCTACTGCGGAATTTACTGCATTGTTTACAGTCTGTCCCACTGTCTGTTTGATATCCTCTGTCATCTGCCGGTAATCTTTAGTGGAAACTGCTGTGTCTATGATTTTTTTTATCTTGTCCCCAAGCTCGCCTAATTCGTCAAAATTTTCGCTCATGTTTTCCTCCATTTTTCTATTCCATATTATAGCGAAATACCTTGTAAAAAACAAGACTTTCGCCTGTCAGTCATCTAAAAAGAAAAATAGAAGTTACTGTTCACTCCGTTCACAGCAACACGCTTCGCGGAATAGTGGAGTGTGAACAGTAACAAATAGAACGTATAAATTTACTTATACGTTCACGACCACTGATCCGGTAATATTCCTTTGTCTGTTCATACATCCCTTTGTCTGTGTTTATACTGCCGGACTTTCGATTTTTTACATTTTTTTCTTAATTTTCTGGCAAAATTGGAATTTTCCCATTGAACTTAGCAAGCAAAAGTTTTACAATGGTAAAGAGATAAACAGTAATCACACCTGAAATACTGTAAATATGTGTGAACGGAGGAAAGATTCATTATGGAAAAAAAGAATATCGACTGGAGCAGCCTTGGCTTCGGTTATGTACAGACTGATTATCGTTATGTATCAAAATTTAAAGATGGTGCATGGGATGCCGGTGAACTTACAACTGATCCTAATGTAACACTCAACGAATGTGCAGGTGTTTTCCAGTATGCACAGACTGCTTTCGAAGGAATGAAAGCTTACACAACAGAAGACGGACGTATCGTTACTTTCCGTCCTGACTTAAATGCAGAACGTATGGCAAACTCCGCAAAGAGACTGGAAATGCCAGTATTCCCGGAAGATCGTTTCGTTGATGCCATCGTACAGACAGTAAAAGCTAACGCAGCATATGTTCCACCATATGGCTCAGGTGCTACTTTATATGTCCGTCCGTATATGATGGGTACAAACCCGGTTATCGGTGTTAAACCTGCTGATGAATACATGTTCCGTGTATTCACTACACCTGTAGGACCATACTTCAAAGGCGGCGCTAAGCCAATCACAATCCGTGTCAGCGATTTCGACCGTGCTGCACCTCATGGAACAGGTCATATCAAAGCTGGTCTTAACTATGCAATGAGCTTACATGCAATCGTAGATGCTCACAAGAACGGATTCGATGAGAACATGTATCTTGATGCAGCTACACGTACAAAAGTAGAAGAAACAGGTGGTGCTAACTTTATCTTCGTTACTAAAGATGGTAAAGTTGTAACACCAAAGTCCGATAGTATCCTTCCTTCTATCACACGTCGTTCCTTAATCTATGTTGCTAAGGAATATCTTGGATTAGAAGCAGAAGAAAGAGAAGTATACTTCGACGAAGTAAAAGATTTCGCTGAATGTGGTCTTTGCGGTACTGCTGCAGTTATCTCTCCTGTTGGAAAGATCGTTGACCATGGCAAAGAAATCTGCTTCCCAAGCGGAATGGAGAAAATGGGTCCGGTTATCCAGAAACTCTATGATACATTAACTGGAATCCAGATGGGACGTATTCAGGCTCCTGAAGGATGGTTAAAGGTTATCGAATAATTTTTTCTGTAAATAGCAAATCCTGCAGAACACCGTTTCTTGTTTCTGCAGGATTTTTTATTTACACATTTCTTTTGTCTCTCAAAGCCGGCTATTCTGATTTTCTTTTCCTGGCTTGCTCGTTATTGCCGTCAATCTTTTATTTTCTGTCTTATTTCTTTCTCTCATACTTCACAAACTGGTATTCCAGGTCAAAATATGTCTGCTCATCGCTCTCTGCTGTGATCTCCCATTCATCGTCTTCATCCAGATTCGGGAAGTGGCTGTCTGCTTCATAGGCAAAGTCAATCTTTGTAACATGTGCCACATCACAGTATGGAAGCATCTGTTCATAAATGCTGTCACCGCCAATGCAGTAAACATCTTCTGTCGGATATTTCTTTATTTCTTCCAGTGC
>NZ_JBWLUT010000108.1:0-11242 GCF_056504575.1 Blautia sp. CGZ-1-C1 | reverse complement strand
CCAGTGTTACCACTTTCACGGAATCTGCCATTGTCGGTACTGCTGTTCCTGAAAGTACCAGGCATGCGCTGCATAAAAGTGCGGCTGCGGATTTTGCTTTTTTCATAATAGAAACCTCCCTGATATGTGTTCAATTTTTGATTGAATTTTGTGTTCTTATTGATATTGGTATTATAGCACGTTTGGTTGGGGATTTGTAATTTTTATTGTTCTTTTCTAAATAATTCCAAGTCCCTCCAGCAGGATTTTCACTCCAATAAGAATGAGTATGATTCCACCGCATAGTTCTGCTTTGGATTTGTATTTCATTCCAAAGAGGCTTCCAATCTTGACGCCTGCGGCTGAAGCCGACGAAGGTTACTATTCCAATGAAGGAAACAGCAGGGACGATTGCTACTTTGAGAAATGCGAATGTTACGCCTACTGCAAGTGCATCAATACTGGTTGCGACTGCAAGTAAAAACATGGATTTGACATCCATATCTGCATTGACGTGTTTCTCTTCTCCGGATTCTTTGATCATGCTGATTCCGATAAATAACAGAAGTACAAATGCTACCCAATGGCTGTAGCGGGTTACTTTATCTGCGAAGAATCGTCCTCCGAAGTATCCAATAAGAGGCATTAATGCCTGAAATCCGCCGAACCATGCACCTGCGATGCACATATGTTTTGCTTTGATTTTGCCAAGGGAAAGTCCTTTACAGATGGATACCGCAAATGCATCCATGGACAGCCCTATTGCCAGTATAAACGGTTCAAAAATATTCATGTCTTTTTCTCTCCTTTATCTGTGTAAAATATTTTTATAGAATTGCTGCCGCGGCACAGGAAAGAATCCTGCAAGCAGGATTCTTCGCCTGCGGCGGGTCGCTTCAGCGACATAATTCCTTTCCGCCGCAGTGCGATACTGCCCGGAGGGCTTTTTTATGTCACTGGAACATTACGGAGTAATTTTCTGTGACATAAAAAAAGAGACACACAGACAGTTGTTCTAACTGTCCATGAGTCTCATCGTTTACTGTAATACCGGGTGCGCATTGCACCATTATGTCGATAGTACTACATATCCTTTAGAATATGCCGATTACTCCCTCGCGGAGAATGTCCATATTCTATCATATTGATTATTGTTTATCAAGTAGTCTTTTACAATTTCCATCCGGCAACTTTTCTGCAAAGTTACTGTTCACTCCGTTCTCAGTAACGCGCTTCGCGATGCACAGAATTTATGCTATTCGCATAAATTCGCGCGGTATGTCTCGGGATTTTGGCATTCTCATGCCAAAACACCTCGCGGGATAGTGTCGTGTGAACAGTAACTCTGCAAATTCATCACAGTGAGCCAGTTTTGCCGCTGCGATTACTTCTTCATCCGTTGCATTCTGTTTACCGATTCTGATATTTTCCATAATGGAGTTATTAAACAGCGTGACATCCTGAAATACGATTGAATAGAGAGACTCAGGGTTTTCGGATTTATTGTTTGAGATGTCCATACCACCGACTTTGATCTGTCCTCTGGTGATATCCCAGAAGCGGGATGCTAGTCTGGATACCCTGTATCTGTTCCTGTTCTTCCTGATTTTAATTACCTGACTTATATATTTTACTCCAGGCTTCTTTCAGGCGTTCCAGCGAATATCCGGCATTGGCAGGACTGGTTGACGGGAGTTTATCTGCCTTGATTCCATTTAGCGGAAAAATATATTTCTGATATAGTTCATATGCTTTCCCACCATTCGTATAAATCACCTGGATGTCGGCAGTCTTTAAAATTTCAGAAAGGTCGTTCGGTATCACATTACGAATACTGGCATCGGAAGAGCCTTCGATTTCGCAGCTTTGGATCACATCCCACACTGCAATGTGGTGTGTAAGAAGCATCTTTTTCTTCTCCTCGATTGTCTGTGGTACTTCACAGCCAAGAATACCTGCAAGTACCTTCCAGAATCGGTTCTGTTTATGTCCGTAGAAAAACTTCTGTTCTCGGGACTTCACCGATGGAAAGCTGCCAAGTATCAGAATTCTTGAATTTTCATCGTATACGGGTGCGATTGTGTGTTCTATTTTCATGGTGTTTTGTCCTTCCTTTTATTTATTTTAATCTCATTTACGAATATTATCAAACATTTTCTCATCATTTGTCATTCATTTTATATTCTCACCCCCACCAATTTTCCATAGTTGTTCTTCAAAGCAACCCTCCAACAGGAACATCTTTGAACAGATATGTTCGTGGCAAGGCAAAAGAAAAAGACCAACAGCAGCACTTCAAATTACTACCATTGGTCTTAATGCCCTTAATTTCCAGACATTTCTGCCTTTGCCTATTTTACCCTCGACATCAAAACTACCGTCTCGACATGCGGAATCGTTTTTCACCGCTTTAACAGTACGCGAACCCGCATGGTTACTGGGTTTTTACCCCCCCCTGACATGTTGCTAACATCCGCAATCATAAGGTTAAGACATGGCGTACAGACCGTTTGACTTTGTAAACGTGTGGCGGGTATGCCGATATTTTGTAACACTTTTATAATGCAAAATCATTATAAATACTGCTACCGAATTTGGTAATATATCAGTCCGCAGATTTGTTTTGGGCAGTTTTGCGAATGGCATTAACACCCTTTCAACGTCCCCTTTTATTGAAACCGATATTTTCCTTTTCCATGTCCAGTTACCGGCACAATCACTTCACTATCAACCAACAGTTTTATTAACTTGGAAGCGCCTGATGGCTTTAATCCGGTAATATCTTCTACAATCGTTCTTCCAAAGTAATCTTCTTTTCCATGTTTTGAGAATATTTCTACTGTATGATTTATTGTTTTTTCTGAAATCGTATCTGAGAAAGAAAGTAATTTATTTCGAATGTCCACTTTTGTGTTTTCAATGTCCACTTCTTCACTCTCAATATCCACTTTTGTGTTTTCAATGTCCACTTCTTCAAACACTCCACTAATATGCATCGAACGATTATGAAGTTCATTCTTCTCATCCAACAACAAATTTCTTAAAAACATTTCCAAATACTCAGTTGTCTCATGAACACCATTTTTTAAATCGTTATAATTAGCTCTAACAAGCGCATTCCTAAAATACCATGCGTTCTCCGCAAAAATATCATTGGTTACGTCAAATCCTAGCGTTCTAAGATACTTAATAAAAAATACTGCTGTAGTTCGTGTGTTTCCCTCATGCAATACCACATTGGGACTCACAAAGAAATCTATAATTGATTTCCACTTTTTGAGTACGTTCTTTGCCGGTTCCCTCTGCTTGATACACATATATACTGTCAATCAGTTCAACCAGCATAGAACGGTTTAACTCTGTTACGTTTTCATACTTGCGTATGGTTTCTAAAAATTGGTTTGTATTTTTCGTCTTGTAGTCCTCGGCTTCGATTTTCTCTTTTAATGCCTTACGCCTTTCTTCAAGTTCTCTCTGCTCATTTTCATAAGTTACAGACATTTTCTCAAAACGTCCATCAGAAATCTTTCCTGCTACATTCTGCTCAAACAGCTTCATTATGATACTGTCAATTTCAGCAATACGCTTTTCTGCCAGTTCCAATTCCTGTTTAAACTGCTTGATTTTCTTACCGCCGCCGGATTCACTCAACACCCTCATTTCTTCAATGAACTGGTCGCCTAATGTTTCCATATTCTTGATATGCTTTTGAATGTCGTCCATGACAATCTTCACTAATGCGTCATAGGAAATTGCATGAGTTGTGCAGAGGTTGCTGTTTCTGGCATATGTCCTGCAACGAAATCTCGGCTCTCTCCCGTTTGGATTGGAGAACGCCATATTGCGTCCACAGTCCGGGCATTTTACAAGCCCCACAAACATATTTGGTCGTCCAGTCTTATTTGGTCTTTGCCACAATGTCAAGTGATGAATTCAAAAAAGACAAGCACTATCCAAAGAAAAACTTCTTTTATGGTATCTGCCTATTTTGTTTTCGATAGTTTTAGCTGTGATACATTTAATTTAGGGTGCAAAAAAGCAGGAGACCTTTTCGGATCTCCTGCTTAGTAGAGCTGTGAATATTTAATTGTGGTTGGGTTGCCAGTTATGCAAACTGGAATTTCTGTTATAGATTTACAATCATAATAAATTCCTCGCTATTTTCATTAACAACAGTAAATCCCACTTTCTCGTACATCTTCACTGCATAATTACTTTTCTGAACAGATAAGGATATTTTTGAATATCCAGCTAATCTTTCCACTTGTAATAATTGTTTCAATAATGAAGTTCCAATGCCTAACCCTCTATATTGGGGGCAGACAGACATGGCAAGAGATGGAGTATCATTATCAATGTGTCCATAGTCATTCATAATTCTTACCCAAATAGCTCCTACTACATTTCCCTGAATCTCTGCAACTAAGGCTTTATCATGTTTTCGATTTCCAAACTCGACGATATATTCTTGTAATTCCGGACATTCTATTACTGATTTAGGTGGAGGTTCAATACCTTCCGGAATATAAATCGCTTCGTATAAAAAACCACTTAATAAACAGTATTCTTCGCTTCTCATTTCTCGTATTATATAGTCCATAAGTTTACTCCAAATTCTAATTTCTGGTTTTTACTCAACTTTAGTGTAGCTCTCCATACTAAAAGTTTCCAAATCAAACACTACCGCAACAACATTGTCCTCATTTTCTTCAATAAGCCATAAGCGAGTCCATAATGTTTGGTCATTCATATTGGTAGCAGTTTTATCCTCACCATCGGTAATGATTTTTTCGGGATCTAATTTTGTTACAAAAATGTTTTCGGGTTTAAGTCCTGACAGGCTGCTTTGAAGTTCGTCATCGGTTAGTCCTGCCATTTCCATTGCTTCAGCACCATTATAGTACTCAACATCTCCGTACCAGTAGTTATCGTTAATATCCTCGATGGATTTTAACCACATAAATTTATCTTCAACGAATTTATAACCAGCACCAGAGCCGGTATCTATTTCCCATGTTCCTTGCATCAGTGCATTATCATCGTTATTATCTTTGCTGTCAGTAGTACCGGTGCAAGCAGTAAGGCCAAATAGTGTAAAACAGATAATTAGAATAGCTGATGCAATTCTGAAAAAGCCATTTTTGCGGTATTTAATCATATTCATATCATAGTTCATAGGTAACCTCCAAGTTACATTCTATTTATCTTTGTAACCCGTTCTCCATTGAAAAATGAAGAAAATCTTTTATTCCCGTTCCCGTCTACTCCGCTTTTTCTTCCGGGGGTCTGGCGGAGGGGAGAAGGTCTGAATATAGTCCTGCCGGATCGCTGTCACATCCTGAGAAAGAAAAGCAGCGACACGCTCCTGTTCGGAAGTTTGATCTGGGAAAAAGGACGCAAATTTCTGTGCCAGCTGTTCTTCTTTTTCATCCAGTTTAAGTGTGCCTTCGTATCCAATCAATTCTTTCAGCACAGCAGTAAACTCCTTGTACCGGTCCCCTCGAATATCCAGATCGACTTTCGCTTTGGCCGTCATACCGTTAAGGTAAAGTACCTTCAAGAACGCATCGTTTCCTGACCGATTCATTGTGCCCCATAAAGCCAGCTTTTTTGAGAGCAGCTTCCCGCCAATCAGCATCCAGTTTTGGCTTCGGTAAATTTCCAGATACTTTTTCATGGCCTCATCTTCAAACTCTATTGGCTCAAAGTGTTCTCCATCCAACAGCTGCTCCAACTGTTTTTTGCTGAGAATCTGATTCAGTACCGGTATATTCCGGGTAAGGCGCACATACATAGCGTCTCATTTTCTGAAACAGCGCCACAACCAAAACTGCTGTGCCAAGTAAAAACAGGAAAACTTCTCCGTCCATTTCGATTTTCCCGGTTGCCGTTACCCAGATGCCACGCAAAACAAGCACGACACCAAAGCCCCACAACCCGAAAACCAGCAACTTTTTCAGTGGATGAAAATGAATCCACTCAATGATCCGCACTTGTTGCTTGCCGCTCATCGGTTCATTTCGTAAAAGTCGGCGGGCGATCCACTGATTCAACAGTTGTGGAGTCCATGCAACGCCAAATAGAAAAACTGCAATACCGGCATAAAGGGCAATCCCGATCCAACCAATATCCAGATAAGACTCCAAAAGCAGTAAAAGGATAATGGGCAGAATCATGGTGAGAAAAAGTGGTAAAAATGATTTTTTGCGTCCCTTCTGGAGATTTAGGTCATTGAAAGCAGAAGTAATGCACAGGGCAAAAATCATCACAGCCGATATTCCGCCGGACACCCAGTTTTTAAGGTCGCCAAAACGCATCACATGCTCGACTCTGTGCATATTCGGAAATTTCCCGGTAATACCTGCATAGAGGCAAAATCCCAAATAAGCCAAAGTCAAAAGTGCCCCTGCCAGCTTCAAAATTGTTTTTCCTGAAAGTTTTCGTTTCTCCATCTTCGTCGTTTTCCTATAAAATCACGGTTCCTGTGTCAATTTATCCTTCTGTATCCCAAACAAAGCTATCTACCATGTCCCTGGCGGCCTGTTCCGTGGTTTCTGATCCGCTGAAATTTGTAAGCTGGATCAGGCAGAACCCGTAATCCCTTACAATATAGTATTGCGTGGTGACAATATCGCCCTCGTCGATGGTAAAGATATAAAGCAGATCTCCCTGCTCGGTATAGGTTCCATCCCCGTTCAGTTGAGCTTCAATACCATCCAGCTGCATCAAAATCTGTTGGACGATCGCATCCCGGAACTGCTCATGCTCATCCAGACTATATTTGTTCTTTCCTACATGGATGGAGATGTTGTCCGGCTTTTCATCATTTTCGTGGCCTTCCTCTATATAGAAAATCTGCGAATCAGTAGAATGCTTCTCAGATTTCTCCCATCCCTCCGGGACGGTATAACTTCCGGGAATCGCATGATCTTCAGATGATATTTCGGTTTCGGAAGAAGAGGGTTTCTGCCGATCCGCCACAGATTCATCAGAGGGAGATTGTGGCGATGAAGCCCCATTTTTGCCGCATCCAGCAAGGAGCAACACCATAGTTAATAACACAATTAAGATTTTTTTCATACTCTGATTCCTCTCACTTTATAATACTGGTTATCCGAGTTTGGAAACAATCTGGCAGAACATCTCAACATTTTCTTTCTGCCCCTGAATATCAGAGCCAATCGCATTGTTCATCAAAGAAATTTTCATTTTTTCTTTTCCAAAATGCAGCATTACGACTTTTCTTCCGGGCAGCAGCCCACCCTTGACTTCTGCCTTTGTTATGCTGCTTAAGGGCAGAGAAAGCCGGTTTTCAATTTTTGAGACATTGACGGAATTTACAATGATCATATTCAGGTGTTTCTCGGTAACTCCCAGATAGCAGTAAGCATTGCTCAGTGCGCCTAATGCAGCGGCAGCACCCCCCGTCAGTGTAGAAAGTCCTCCAATCAGTGCATAGGTATCAGCTCCGGCCATGATGACCGCCCATAACTTGCACTGATAGGCTTCGTTTTCCTTCAAAATGGCTTCCAGCATTTCATTTTTATCTTTTTCATTCATTGTAAGCATAATTGTTCCTCCTAATTATTGTTTTAAGTTGAGAACGCCGGATGCAATCCTTTGATAGATGCACCCGGCGTTCAAAAGCATTAGTCTGCTTTCAAATTTTTGTCCAGGATCACCAGTTCGCCGTTGCGTTCAATGATACCAGGCTGAACCACGACGATTTTCAGACCTTCCTGCAATTCCAGATACTGTGAAGCATAACCCCAAACCTTGACCTGATCGCCTTCCTCAAGCTCAATGGCAGTGCTTACAGTACCATCTTCATTCAAAATCTGGTTAGCAATACAGTAGAGCTGGCCGGTTGTATCCTCTGCGATGTAGAGAGACACATCCGAAGCGAGCGGCGTTCCGGCAATAGATTTATATTCACCGACTTCTTCGCCCCAAATAGTACCTTCACTGTAAAATCCAACGACCATATTTTCTTCATATCCCTCGATGATCGCATTGAAATCCTGAGCATACGGCTCCATCTCGGCTTTTGTAGTATCCTTGTAAGCGGCAATCTTTTCATTAGATGCCTGTTCTTTTACCTCTTGCGGCTGATAATCCTTGTATTCAAAAACATTGTCCGAAGCAAGCGTGATTGCTGTGTAGTCATCATCCAGAATGACTTTATAAACAGCAATTTCATCATCATCAACAGTACGATTGATGTCGATATTTCCTGCGGAATTCAGTTTATATCCGTCTACACCTTCCAGCGCCTTTTGTAAAGCTGCGTTGGACATCGCACAGTTGATCCCATTGAGCGTTACAAAGAAATCAGGATTTGGTTGATCCTTATCGGCAGAGTATTCCAGTTCTACCACCGTTCCGCCCTCAGCAGGCTTGCATGGCTCTGTCCCGGCATTTACGATTGCAACATCTATTTCCTGATCGTCTTTGGAAAGTTCCCCATAAATACGCTCGCCGGGTTGCAGAGAAACCTCTGCTGCATCATATTCTTCCGTTTCCAAACTCCAGCCGGCTTGTATCAGCTGGGAAGTTTCCAAAGGAAGCGTATAGTAAGTACCATCCAGTACGAACTCAGGTGTCCCGTCATTTTTCAGCTGAGACAGAATGGCCTCATCCGTACAGCCTTTATCGCTGCCCGCAGCTGCCGGAGCTGATGTCTGAGGTTTTGAGCCGCATCCGGCCAGCATACTGCATACCAGCACACATCCTGTCAGTAAAGCAATCCATTGTTTTTTCATAAGCGTAAATCCTTTCTGCGATTCTATCAAATTTGTTTTATGTATGAACAACTCATATCCTATATAAAGGTCGATTATGCCCCTATCAGCGTCATGACCACATAGAGTACGATAAGCAGGAGCGCAAGACACATTGCACAGAAAACGGCAATCGTCGTTTTGACCCTGTGCCGCTCCTTTAATGTCAGAACCATCATTGCAAGTACATCAAAGGAAAAGAAGAACTGGCAGATTCCAGCTAAAACCGCCAACCATTTCGGATGTATGCCGTCTTTGCATGACTTTATCAGATAAGCGATAGCATAGGGAGCTGCCCCTAATAGAATCCCGTATCCCAAAATCAAAAAAACAATGGTTACCAGTCCGAACAACGCCATCAGCGGCAATGGGAAGAATGCCATCAGCGTTACATATACAGTGATGCTCCCTCCGATCAGGTAGAACGGGATTAGTCCATACTTGATAATCAAAGTGCAGTTCAGCAATGTTTTTCTCGACCACTTTCTTCCTACGGTCAGCACAACAATCAAATTGACGATCCCCATAATAAAGGGCAGAAGGATCGATACTATCTGCAATGTGATTGCATTGCCAAAATGAACTGCCAAAAGAAAGAATGTATAAGACACAATTACATAGAGTACCGGGAGGATATAAATCATTTAGCAGCCTCCTTTCTGCGCCGGATCAACCAGAGAATCAGCCAGATCAAGCAGACTGGGAACGAGAACAAGCCCAAAATAAAAACTCCGGCTCCAAACGATCCAAGGATTGAGTCCCCGGTGGCGATATTGCTGATGATTCCGAACAGTGCCAGACCAACGCTGAAAGAGAGCCAGCAAAAGAAAGCATATTTACTCTCTTTGGCGCTTGCGGGTATTCTTGATTCTCCCTTTTTATTTCCAAGCTGGGTTTTTAGCTGTTCGCTTAGAAGTCGTTCCTGCTTCTCTAATTCAGTGTCTCCGATCGCCCTTGCGTAATCTTCACGAAGTAGGTGATACCCCAGTTTATCCTGCGTATTTTTTGCTCGATGCAAAAACTGCTCCAAAGTTTCTTCCGCTTCTGTCCAGCGCTGTTGTTCCAGCAGAGCGGAGAACCAGTTCGCTGTAATGATGTTTTTGGAATGCTTGCTGAGTGCCCAAGGACGCCAGCGATCCAATCCATGTTTCAAATTCTCAAGGTTGTGATCGCTTTGATATGCCACCACATAGGGGTTAAGTTTCTTTGCCAGCCAGTGTTCATATTTGCAATATGCGAAAAAGCATAGAGCCAGCAGCACAAGGAACACTACAACAGCAATCCACATAGTCTCGTAAGAAAAAAAGTGATCATAAATCAAGCACGCAGCTCCGGAGAGAGCCGCAATGCTGAAAATTGGCCATGGATTTCTCATAATAGCAATATCTCCAATCATCTGTTTGAATAAAGATTCCGATATGGTCAAATTGTCATATCTATATGCAAACATTATAGCATTTGCATGATCTTTCGTCATCATTTTTCTGCTGTACGGCTAGGAATTTAATTGTAAATAAATTATGAATATATCTATTGCAATTTTACAAAAAGAAAAGCCTCATCCCTCGCTGATTGAGAGATGAGGCGAAATGATTATGCTGTAATCTCCGGGATTTCTCCGACAAAGTTATAAACGATTCTGACTTCCTGCACCTTCTGTCCGTCAATCTTCTTGACTTCGCCCACCAAAATTTTGCTGATGAGCCGGTTCAGCACCGCTTCATCCAGTTCTTCAATGGCTGCATAACGCCGGATTTCTTTGATAAAGGTGCGGACTTCATTTTCCTGTTCGTCAGAGTGGCGCATCATCAACAGCAGGTCTCGCAGGCGCTTCTGGTTAGCTTCCTGCTCCTGCTCCAGTGTTGCTGTCAGCTTCATAAAACGCTGCTCAGTCAAGATTCCTTTTGCCTTATCGGTATATAGGCTCAGAAACATCTCATCAATTTCACAATTCCTGCTTTCCAGTCGTTGACATTCCTTCTGTGTCTGGGAAGCGTCCAGAAGATACCGGCGCTCCATCCGGCTGCTCAGCCGCTGATAAAAAGCATCGGCATCTTTGAGCGCAGTCTTTGCCAGCTCCTGAATATCTTTCAGCACAAGATTGTATAAATCTCTGGCTTCGATCTTGTGGCTGGTACAGGCGTTCTTGCCCAGCCTGTTATAGGTCTGGCAGATATAATACGCCTTATCAATCGGTTCCCGCTGTTCGCCGGTAAAACGGTTCTTTCCGGTTCTGCCAACCTTTTCATACCGCACCTGTATGGACTTTCCGCAAGTCGCACAATAAATGATACCGTGGAACAGGTTATAAAAGGGGCAGGAGTTGCCCTTCATAATGGTTGGTCTGCGGTCAATGATTTCCTGCACCTGCTCCCATTCTTCCGGGGAGATGATTGCTTCATGGCAATCCTCGATAATTTCCCAGTCCTCACGAGGGATAATATCATAGGTGTTGGAGCGAATCCCTTTCTGATGTGTCCGGC